>SVQL01000038.1 GCA_015065365.1 Oscillospiraceae bacterium
TATCGCCGCATTTATGTTTTTATTAAGATTTAAAACAAATAATATTTAAAAGAACAAATCTCATTTAAATACTTGTAGGGACAGGCGTCCTCGACTGTCCGTTTTTAAATAAAAAAGAAAGACGGCGGTGCGTAGAGTCCGCCGTCTTTCTACATTAGAAAATACCAACAATATTCAACCGATAAATAATATTTTTCCGATGTGCCCGTCCCCAAAAATATATTTGTGTGAAGCTTTTTGGCTCCACCTTTTTCACGAAAAAGGTGGAACGCGTCCCTCGCATCCCCCTCAAAAAAATGGCAGTCGATGGCAGTTAATGTCAGGGTTTGGCAGAGGCAGATGTGGTAGAATACGGCTGTAAAACAAACAAGGAGAACCAAAGATGTCCCAAGTTGAAGCCAAAAGCTTTATACTATACAACAATTTCTGGAACGTTTTTGCGCTTCTTTCCATGGAGCAACGAGGTGAGCTTGTGACGGCGATATTCGAGTACGAGCGCTTAGGCCACCTCACCGCCGAATTATCTCCGTACGTTGCCATAGCCTTTGCGGGCATCAAGGACACGCTCACGCGAGACAGGGCGGCGTATGCCGAGAAATGCGAAAAGAATGCCGCAAACGCGAAAAAGGGCGGGCGTCCGAAGAAGACGTCCACCGAGGCTTTTGCGCAAGAAACCGAACGGTTTTTTGAAAAACCCTATAATGATAATGACAATAGGAACGGTAATGAAAATGACAATAAAAATAATACTGATATTGCTATTGATAGCGGTAGCGGCATGGATATATCAGCTTGTGCGCCGCAAGGTAATAAGCCGCCGACCGAGCAAAACGGAGGGCTTTCATCCCTTCCCCTCGGCTCCGCCTCCCCAAGCTCCGCGCCGCGGCTGGATAGCGAGAATAAAGCACGTCTTATATCTTTTGGGCTTACACACGAATACATAGCGGCGCGCGAGAAGCGCGCGATAGCCTACGCGAAAAAGAACGCCGTAAGCGTTTACGACGTTCTTATCTCCTGGTGGAAAGCGGACGTAAAGCAAAAGCGTGTCCCACCCTCCGCACCGCAAAATTCAAAATCAGAGTATGCCGAGGAGTGGCTTGCGGCGCTCGTCAATATAAATTAGCGCCTGCGCGCGGCGCTACTCTATAACCTCGTACATTGCGGCAGCATCCGCCTTTGCAACAGTTTCCTTTACCTCAAGCACACGAAGCTTGAGAGTCCTCTGTCCGAAGGTGATCTCAAGCACGTCACCGACCTTAACGTCGTAGGAAGCCTTGGCGCGTCTGCCGTTGACCGTTACGTGATCGGCGTCGCACGCATCGTTAGCAACCGTTCTGCGCTTAATTATACGCGACACCTTTAAATACTTATCAAGTCTCATAAATCCTCCGAAAATAGAAAGCAAATCGGGCGATGAAGCCATCGCCCGAAAATAAACCTTTAATTAGTTAATGGAGTTCTTGAGAGCGCTGCCTGCGGAGAATACGGGGCGCTTAGAAGCTGCGATCTTGATGGTCTCGCCGGTTCTGGGGTTACGTCCCTCTCTTGCTGCACATTCCTTAACGTCGAAAGTACCGAATCCGATGATCTGTACCTTATCGCCTGCCTTAAGAGCCTCTGCAACAGCCTCGGTCATAGCGTTAACAGCTGCCTCAGCCTCCTTCTTCTTAAGTCCAGTCTTGAGAGCAACTACTTCTGCGAGCTGTGTCTTGTTCATGATAAATACCTTCCTTTTTTCTTAAAATTTCCGAGGAACGTCATTCCTCTTGCTTATGTTTAGATTATATCACACTTTTTGTGGAATTACAAGAGCTTTTTTGTTTTTTTCTCCAATTTTTTTGAAAAATTACGCATTTTTATGTTTAATTTCGTCCCAAACGGCATCAAGCTCACTCATTGACATGGAATTTATGTCTTTGCCCTCGCAAATAACGGCATTTTCAAGCTTTTCAAAGCGGTCTATAAACTTATCCGTCGCCTTGGAAAGTGCCACCTCGGGCTCTACTCCTATCTTGCGGCAAAGCGAGGTCAGAGTCAAAAGAAGGTCACCCATCTCCTCCTCAACATGCGCCGCGTTTTCCTCTGAAACAGCCTCTTCAAGCTCACAAAGCTCCTCGCGCACCTTTGCCATTACCTCCTCGCGGTCTCCGAAATCGAAGCACGCCGCCTTCTTCCCTACCTTCTCGGCTCTCATAAGCGCAGGAAGCATGGGGGGAATGGCTCGAAGCTTATCGGTTACGGTTCGGCGCTCCTTCTCATCGCTCTTTATCTTCTCCCAGTTGGAGAGCACCTTTTCGGTGGTGTTCGCCTCTACCTCGCCGAATACGTGCGGATGTCGGTGTATGAGCTTTGCACAGATGTCGTTGGCTACGTCGTCAACCGTAAAGCGCTCCGCCTCCGCCTCTATCTGCGCGTGGAATACCACCTGAAGAAGCACGTCGCCCAGCTCCTCGCGTAAAAGCTCGGGGTTTTCCGTATCTATCGCCTCGATAACCTCGTAGGTCTCCTCGATAAAATCCTTGCGTATGGACCTGTGAGTCTGCTCTCTGTCCCACGGACAGCCAATGGGTGAGCGAAGCACCTCAACCACCGTTATGAGATCCTCAAAGGTGTATCTCTCTCTTTTTAACAAATACCCGATTTTTTCTTCCGTTGTCATTTTTGTCTCCTTGTCTAATTTAGGTGTATTTTGTTTTCTGTCTGTCGAGGGCGCCGGCTCCTACCGACGAGAAATATAAATATTCAATATAATTTTATTTATCCGTTGTATTCGCTTCTCCTTTAGCCTTCCCCATTGGGGAAGGGGGACCGCTTGCGGTGGATGAGGAGAACGGTGTATTGAAAGCTAAACACCGCGGAAGCGATAATATAAGCTTGTAATTTTGAGCAAAACTAACTCTCTTGATTGCTGTCGCAATTTGAGGTTATCGGTCGGGCGATCTCCTCATCCGTCGGCTATCGCCGCCACCTTCCCCACAGGGGAAGGCTTATCGTTAGAATGAGCCGCGTTCAAAGCAATTTTATTGATTTATTGCATTCCGTTTTGCGGGAGGATAATATCCTCCCCTACGATGGGTATAGAAATTATTCATTGCGTTTCGCGTTCCCCATTAGCCTTCCCCTGTGGGGAAGGGGGACCGCTTGCGGTGGATGAGGAGATCGGTGTATTGAAGGCTAAACACCGCGTAAGCGATAATAAAAGCTTGTAATTTTGAGCAAAACTAACTCTCTTGATTGCTGTCGCAATTTAAGGTTATCAGTCTGGCGATCTCCTCATCCGTCGGCTATCGCCGCCACCTTCCCCACAGGGGAAGGCTTATCGTTAGAATGAGCCGCGTTCAAAGCAATTTTATTGATTTATTGCGTTTCGCATTCCCCATTAGCCTTCCCCATTGGGGAAGGGGGACCGCTTGCGGTGGATGAGGAGATCGGTGTATTGAAAGCTAAACACCGCGGAAGCGATAATATAAGCTTGTAATTTTGAGCAAAACTAACTTTCTTGATTGCTATCGCAATTTAAGGCTATCGGTCGGGCGATCTCCTCATCCGTCACTCGCGCAAGGCTCGTGCCACCTTCCCCACGGGGGAAGGCTTATCGTTAGAATGAGCTTTATTCAAAACACTTTTCTTGATTTATTGCGTTCCGTTTTTCGGGAGGATAATATCCTCCCCTACGGTGGGTAGCGCTGTTATTCACTCTCCCCTTTCCCTCTACCGCTTCTTCTTTTTCAAACGGAAATCGGGAAGAAAGGCAAGGTCGTTTCCGTCAACCGTTCCGAGGATAACCGAGGCAAAAAAATACGCAACCACCGCAAGCGCCAAGGCTAAAAGGAACGCGGGTGTCTCACCAAGCCGCCCCGAAAGCGGAGCATAGAGCGCGTAGGAAAGAGCGATGGAAACGATAGATGCGAGTGCCGCGCGAGGCAGACACGAGCCGAGTCCGGTCTTGCCGCAAACGCGCCTTACGACGATAAGCTCAAGGCAAAGCACGGCAGCGTTTGAAAAAAGCGTACTGATGGGCGCGCCCATCTCGGCAAGCTGTGGGTCCCCTATGAGGAAATACGCGCTCACCGCCTTTACAAAAGCCCCCACGCCGAGCGCAGCTATGGGAAAAACAACTCTGCCGTAGGAATGAAGCACCGCGCCCGAGGTGGTTATAAGACAGGACAGCACGACGCTCGCGCCGAGCACAGAGAGCATAGGCGCGGCTATTTTCACAGCTTCGCTCTCGTTTGAGAATAAAATCCCGATTATCTGTCTTGAGTAGACGCTGATTCCGAGCGAGGCAGGCAGACTGACCAAAGCCGTCAGTCGCATCGCGTTTGCTACGGCGCGCCTCGACTCGTCGCCGTCCTTGGCTGACACAGCCGCCGCAAGGCGAGGTATCAGACTCTCCGTTATAGGGGGAATAAACGCAGGCACGAGCCCGAAAACAGGCAGAGCGAGCGTTGTATAAGAGCCGTATATTCTGTTCGCCTCGGCAGGCGATAAGCCCACGTCCGTAAGTCTGCGCATGAGCAGAGTCATGTCTATCATGCGCGTAGTGCCTACGAGCGCAGAGCACAGCGTTATCGGAAAGGATATACGCAAAAGTGGCAGAAAAAAGCCGCGCCGCTTCTCGGAATGAGGTATGCCCTCGCGCCGCTTACGCACGAAAAGATACGCTGCGGAAAGCAGGCTTCCGACAGACACGCCGAGCACTGCGAATGCCGCGGCGGTTGGTACGTCGGCTCCTCTCGCCACCGCAACGGCGGCAAAGCCGGCTCCAAAGCCGAGCTTTGAGAGCGCCTCGGTAAGCTGGGAGACAGCCGTCGGCAGCATTTGCCGACACCCCTGAAAATATCCGCGTATCGCGCCTGCCGCGCAGGAGAAAAACACCGAGGGCGAGATTGCAAGTATCGCAAGCGCCGCGTCGGGATTGCCTACGATTCTCGCGGCGTAAGGAGCAAAAACAGCAAGCAGCGCCGATATCACAACACCCTTGGTAAGCATCAGCGCCGACGAGGTCTTGAATATGCCGCCAAGTGCCGCCGCGTCGCCCTTCTCCCTTGCCCTTGAAACGAGCATTGATATGGCTACGGGCAGCCCCGACGTAGAAATACCGCATAGCAGGGCAAAAATTTCGTAAGCCGTGTTAAAATATCCCATTCCCTCCGCGCCAAGCAGCGACATGAGGGGTATTTTATACGCAAGACCGATAATTTTGACGATGACAGTTGAAAACGACAGAATAAGCACGCCCGACATAAAGGTGCGCTCGCCGTCGCCCGATTCTCGTTTTACAGTTTTCAAAGCCCAATACCGCCTCACTCTGCCGCATTCACTCCTCGCGCGGAGAGATACGGCATAATTTCGCGCTTCTCGAAGAACCGCTAAAAAATCTTATTCAGTCCTTGGGCGGTGTATTCGCGTTGCGCTATGTATCGGGGAGATGGCTTACCTTTAAATATAAGCCTCGCTCAAAAATTTTTCTTGCTTCGTTGCGTTTCGTTTTCCTTTAGCCTTCTCCTGTGGAGAAGGTGGCACGAGCGTGCGAGTGACGGATGAGGAGATCGCCTTACCGAAATCTTAAATTGCGTCAGCAATCAAGAAAGTTAGTTTTTTATTATATACAAGCTTTTATTATCGCTTACGCGGTGTTTAGCTTTCAATACACCGATCTCCTCATCCACCGCAAGCGGTCCCCCTTCCCCAATGGGGAAGGCTTATTGTTAAAAACTTCGTTGCGTTTCGTTTTCCTTTAGCCTTCCCCTGTGGGGAAGGTGGCGGCGATAGCCGACGGATGAGGAGATCGCCTTACCGAAATCTTAAATTGCGACAGCAATCAAGAAAGTTAGTTTTACTCAAAATTACAAGCTTTTATTATCGCTTACGCGGTGTTTAGCTTTCAATACACCGATCTCCTCATCCACCGCAAGCGGTCCCCCTTCCCCAATGGGGAAGGCTTGTTATAAGAATGAGCTTTTATGGTTTCAAATCTTCTGCCGTTAAGTCGATATGCTTCAAAATATCTTCGCATACCTCTTTGAAATTATACCGTATATCCAAATTTTTATATCTCAAGACAGTAATCCCAAGCTTGTTTAGCTCGGCATCACGTACCTCGTCCTTCTTCTCATGCACCAACATTTCATGCTGTGCTCCGTCTAATTCTATAACGACGCGCTTGCTTGCTATATAAAAGTCTACGATATAATTCCCTATGTTTTTTTGCCTGTTAACGGTTATAGGAAGCTTCTTTAAAAAATCGTACCAAAGACGTTTTTCCTCATCCGTCATATTTTTTCGTAGCTCTTTGGCATTTTTCACCAAATCTTTGTTATATCCGTATATCATACGCTCTATATCAAATTATGCTTCTTATAGAACTCCACCGTTGCCTCGCGGAACGCCGCGTTCTTATCCTCGGTGAGATATTCATACGGGTACTTATGCCTGAACAGACGCTCGATGTTGCCCGACGTGCCGTACCCGCCCGTGTTGTCCACGAGCTTGCTCACAGCTCCCGCACCTGCCGCAAATATGGAGTGTATCTCCTCCATCATGTATATGTTATAAAGCCCCTCGTGTCCGGGGAGCGCAAAGCCCACGTTCTCATAGTTTCCCACGGTGTTCTTCTGCCTATACATATAGTAAGGAACAAGCCCCGCCTGCTGTATCTTTATCTGCGAGTAGTCAACGCACTTGCCCGCGTCACCGCCGCGAAGCGAGAAAACCTCTGAGTTCTGGCGAAGTATCTCCGCAGACTTCTTGACACAGAAGGTATGTACCGTTATATTCTCAGGCTCTAACGCTATGATTCTGTCAACCGTGTTGGAAAAGCGCTTGAAGCTGTCCGCAGGCAGTCCTGCGATAAGGTCCACGTTTACAGTGCGTATCCCCGACTCGCGAGCCTCTGCGTAAGCGCGGAAAAAGTCGTCCGCCGTGTGGCTTCTGCCGATGCCGCCAAGCACCTCGTCGCAAAGGCTCTGCGGATTTACGCTTATTCGCGTCACGCCGTGCTCCCTTGCAATCCGCAGCTTTTCGGGATTTATGGTGTCAGGTCTGCCGCCCTCAAGCGTATACTCGTCAAGAGCTGACACGTCCGTCTGCTTTGATATAAAATCAAGCAAATCCTTAAGCTGTGCCTCGTCGAGTATGGTAGGCGTACCGCCGCCTATATAGACCGTTCGCACGCGAAGTCCAAGCTCGCGTACGGTATCGAAATTCGCCTTAATATCCACCTTGAGCTTCTCAAGATATTCGGGAATGAGCGAGAGCAGGCGCTTTGACGTATAGGAGACGAACGAGCAATAGGTGCATCTGGACGGGCAGAACGGTATTGAGATATACACGCTACAATCCTTCGGTGAGCCCTCTCCAACTATCCTCTTTTCCGTCACGGCGATGTCCGTTGCAAGCGCCGCCTTCTTCGGAATTACCATATAGTCGGTGTTAAGTATTTTCTTTACTCTCGTTTTGCTCATACCCGCGTTAAGCATCTCGCTTGCAACCTTCGAGGGGCGAACGCCGATAAGCATTCCCCATGCGGGGCGGTAGTGAACGAGCTCTCCCGCTGCGGTGATAACCGCGCCGCCAACGGCAAGCTTTAAGGTTCTTTCCTCGGTGCGCCCCTCCTTGTATTCGGAGAGGTATTCCGCCGTGGCGGTCTTTCCCGCGTACGTCATCTCGGCGTAAGCGAGAATACCCTCGTCCGTGTTGCGGCTGCGCACGAAAAGCGTAGGCGCATCGGGGTTGTTTTCCTCGTCCTCGCCAAAATGCTCGCCGGGGAAAAATATCATGCCCAAGGTCTGCACGTAGTATCTGTTTATCGGAGAGTCAAGCTTTATGTTCATAAATTACCTCTTGGAAAGTGGAAAATTAGAAGTGGAAATCTGCATATTGATATACGGGGAGAGGCTTGCTCCTCCCGAAAAATCACAGCCGAAAGCTCCGTCAGCGTGAGGCTTCCCTTGGGGGAAGCTGGCGCGTTAGCGACTGATGAGGGTAGCGAGCAAGGCGAGCGTGCCGTAACGGAGAGTTACTTACAATGAAAGCACGGATGCTTCGCATCCTACCCTCATCCGTCACTCGCACAAGGCTCGTGCCACCTTCCCCCAAGGGAAGGCTCTATTTAAATCAATTGAAAGTCGTCGGTGCGTAGAGTCCTCTTACTTTTCTTTTAAAAAAGAAAAGGTAAGCAAAAGAAAACTGTACAAAGGATTTCTTCTATACTTTTTAATCAATAAAAAGCGCCGAACATTAAATTACACACTACATTTCCGTCTTTCGCTATGTTCGCAAAAAACTTTTAGTTTTAAAGTTTTTTGGCTCCACCTTTTTTTCAAAAAAGGTGGAAAAACGCGTCCCCGCGTCCCACGCATCCTTTATGCAAGAAGCACCTTGCTGTCCATGACGATAGTTACAGGTCCGTCGCAGTCGAGGTGGGGCTTCATATCCGCGCCAAAGACGCCCATGCCGACCTTAACGCTCTCGGCGCATCTTTGGCAGAAATACTCGTAAAGCGGCTTTGCCACGGCGGGCGCGGCGGCGGACATATAATCGGGGCGATTGCCCTTTCTGTAAGAAGCGAGCAGCGTAAAATTTGATACGGCGAGCATCTCGCCGCCGACGTCGAGAAGCGACAAATTCATCTTGCCGTTCCCGTCCTCGAAGATACGAAGATTTATTATCTTTTTGACAAGCGCGTCGGCGTCCTCCGCAGTATCACCTTTAGCGACTCCCAATAAAATACACAGCCCGTGCCCGCAGCTTCCTACGGTCTCGCCGTCAACCTCGACGCTCGCCGCGCTTACTCTTTGTATTACTGCTATCATTAC
Source organism: Oscillospiraceae bacterium (assembly GCA_015065365.1). Classification (GTDB taxonomy): domain Bacteria; phylum Bacillota; class Clostridia; order Oscillospirales; family CAG-272; genus HGM12713. The sequence goes on from SVQL01000038.1 coordinate 8,820, forward strand.
GAAAATCCTCTCGTTACGTCCACTACTCCGTCAATAGAGCGCAGCTTTGATACGATGGAGTGATAATGCTCCACGTTCTTACAGCTTATCTTCAGGTTGACCACGGACTTATCAGTTCCGCTCTTGGTTGTGTTAATCTGAAGCAAAAATACTCTCATCTCGGAGAGCGCGACGGAAATATCCGCGACGATGCCGAGGCGGTCGAATACGTAAACGCTGATCTGCGCCTCGTACATATCGGTGCTTTCCTTGGCGTTGCTCTCCCAATGCGCCTCGACGAGCCTGCCCGCGTTCTCGGGATTTTCCGCCATCACGCGGTAGTTGGGACAATCGTGCTTATGAATGGAAATACCGTAACCCTTGGTAACAAATCCCACTACGCTGTCGCCGGGCAAAGGATTACAGCACTTGGCGAACTTGACCTGACAGCCATACTCACCGTCAACGACGATACCGCCCGCGCTCTTGAGATTTTTAGGCGCTTGCGCTACCTTGACGTGCTCTGCCGTCATCTCCTCGCGGCGTATCTCGGGCTCGGGGGCTGCAACCGTCCTCTCAAACTCGTCGTGAAGCTTGCCCGACACCTTGGACATGGAGATACCGCCGTAGCCGAGCGTATTGTAAAGGTCGTCCGCGCTCATAAAGCCTATGCGCTGACCTGTGGTTGCAACGATCTCGTTTCTCTGCGTTTCGGTATAAGGACGCTTCCATTTTTTGAATTCCGCGTCCACCATTGCCTTACCCGCAACGATATTCTCCGTTCTCTTTTCTCGCTTGAACCAGCCGCGTATCTTGGTTCGCGCCTCACTCGTCTTGACGATATTAAGCCAATCTCGGGAAGGTCCTTTTGACGAGGACGAGGTCAGTATCTCGACAATATCACCCGTCTCGGGCGCGGTATCTATCGGAACTATCATTCCGTTTATCTTAGCTCCGATCATGGAGTTGCCGACACCGGAGTGTATAGAATAGGCAAAGTCGATGACCGTCGCACCCTGCGGAAGCGCAAGCACGTCTCCCTTGGGGGTAAAGACAAAGGTCTCGTCGTGGAAGATATCCGTCTTGAGAGCGTTGAGGAATTCGTCGGGGTCCTTTGCGTCACTCTCGGTCTCGACAAGCCTTGATATCCATTCAAGCTTCTTGTCCATATCCTCGCGCGACTTCTCACCCGACTTGTATTTCCAGTGCGCCGCAACACCGTATTCGGCAACGTGGTGCATATCCCAAGTTCTTATCTGTACTTCAAAGGGTATTCCGTCCTTACCGATAACCGTCGTGTGAAGCGAGCGGTACATATTGGGCTTGGGTGTTGAAATATAGTCCTTAAAGCGACCGGGCACCGACTTGAACATCTCGTGTATAAGTCCGAGCGCGGTGTAGCACTCAAGCTCTGTATCGACGATTATACGCATAGCGTAAAAGTCGTATATCTGGTCGAAGCTCTTGTTTTGGTTATACATCTTGCGGTATATACTGTAAACCGACTTTATTCTTCCCTTAAGCTCGAAGTGTATTCCGCCCTCGCGAAGCTTTTCCTCGACCTGCCCCGTCACGCGCTCGATAAAGCCCACGCTCTCGCCGTACTTGTCCTTTATATAGCTCTCGACCTCCTCGTAGCCGATAGGGTCAAGATAGGATATACAAAGGTTTTCAAGCTCCTGCTTTATCTTCTGAATACCCAAACGGTGCGCCAAGGGCGCGTATACGTGCATGGTCTCAAGAGCCGTCTGACGTCTCTTGGGATCGGGCTTTACGTCAAGCGTGCGCATATTGTGGAGTCTGTCACAGAGCTTTATAAAGATAACTCTTACGTCGCGCGACATAGCGAGAAGCATCTTGCGAATGTTCTCGATGTGCGCCTCCTCCTTGTCCTCAACGTAGAGGGTAACGAGCTTGGTAAGACCGTCAACGAGCATCGCGACCTCAGCGCCAAATCGCTTTTCTATTTCCTTGAGGTCGGTCTTCTCCGAGCAGTCCTCCACCGTGTCGTGAAGAAGAGCGGCGCATATTGAATTTGTGTCAAGCTCCAGCCCCGCAACTATCTCCGCAACCGCAATGGGGTGAGAGATATACGGCTCGCCGCTGACTCTGAACTGTCCCTCGTGGAGCGAGCTTGCATAATCGTAAGCCGCTCTGATCTTCGGGATATCGTAGTTATTTCCCGTAGACATAAGCATACGCTCAAGCTTATCTATATTAGGCATGGTTAGATTTCGTTGGTCTGACATATAATTGCCTTTCTTTATTCCGCGATCTTGTCACACTGACCGCGAAGCTTTTTAAGTATTGATGATTTTTCAATGCTCGTCTTGCTGGCGTTGAAGAATATTTCAAAGGAATAAACGTCCTCGCCTGTTTCCTCAATTTCGCATATCTGCAGCTCGCGAAGTATCGCGAGAATGAATTTAAGCTTACAGTAGACTATCTCTGTTCCCTCCGCCTTAAGGGCGTGAAGCATCTCTTTTACGGTAAGACTTGACACGTGCGCGCGGTAGTGGCGGCGAAGCATATTATAGACCGCCGCAAAATCGTCGCGCGAGGGCAACAGCTCCTCGCTCTCCGAAAAACGCGCGCCTCTCTTTATCTCGGCGTATCGCAGCTTACCGCCGTCAAGCGCGCGCTGCTCGTCCTCGGAAGGTCTTGCGTCGCGAAGTATGAGCTGAACACTTCTGATACCTCTGAATTCGTTGACGTCAATGCTGAAAAGCACGTCAACGGTATCTCCCTCGCAAAAATCAAGCTCGCCCTCTCCGACACCGAAATACATCGCCGTAAGAAGCTCGCCGTCCTTTTTGAGCGTGAGCTTTGTGTGCTTTCCGCCGCCAAGATAGGTCACGCGGCAAACGTCCGCGTTCTTGATTATAAATTCGGGAGCCGCGTTTCCTATACCGAACGGCTCAAGGAGAGTAAGCTCGGTTGCAAGTCGCATGCTGACGTCCGTACCTCTTATCTCGCAATCCGCAAGGGCTCTGTCGCTCAATGCCTCGTCCGAAAGATGCTCGCGCGCGTATTCGTTTATACGGCGGCGGAACTCCTCAAGCTTACCGCGCTTTACCGTAAGTCCCGCGGCAAGCTCGTGACCGCCGTATTTCACGAGCAGATCCTCGCAAGAGGCAAGTGCCTCAACGAGATTGAGTCCCTTTACGCTTCTGCCCGAGCCCTTGCCGTCGTCGTCGTCCGATTCCTCCTCGCCTACCGAGCCTCGGTAAGAAACGAGTATTGACGGAAGCCCGTATTTTTCCGTAACGCGCGAGGAAACGATACCTATAATCCCCTGCTGCCAATCGTTGTCCGAAAGAATTATAACCTTGTCGTTCTCATAGCGCGAGTCGTTCTCTATCATTTCGTAGACCTGCGTCGCGATAGCGTTTTCCTCAAGCTGACGCCGTCTGTTTATCTCGCAAAGCTCCTCTGTAAATGCGGCAACGCGCGCCGCGTCGTCTGCAAGCAAGAGCCTTGCGGCTATGAGCGCGTCGCTCATGCGGCCGGCGGCGTTTATCTTCGGCGCGATTCCAAAGCCGATAGTGCCCGACGTCACCTTTCTCTGCCTTTTATCGTCGCCCGTTTTCTTGCTTGACGCATCAATCAGCGAAAGAAGCCCCGGTCTGCCCTCTCCACGCTCAAGCTTGTCAAGTCCGAGCTTGACTATGGGGCGGTTTTCGTCCACGAGCGGCATAACGTCGGCAATAGTTCCGACGGCAACGAGCTCGCAGTATTCCTCGCAAATTCGTTTGAGTCCGTCCTCGGCGCGCTTTCCCTCGCGCTCATAGCGGCGCATCTCGCAGGCGCAAACGACCTTGAAAATAACGCCAACTCCCGCAAGCTCCGAAAAGGGATAGGAGCAATCGGGGCGGTGGGGATTTACCACAGCGACGGCGTTCGGAAGCGCGCCGTGACATTCGTGGTGGTCGGTAATGACGAAATCTACGCCTATCGATCTTGCATATTCAACCTCGTCGATGGCGGTAATGCCCGTGTCAACCGTAACAACGAGCGTCGCGCCGTCGGCAGAAATAGCATCAACGGCAGCGCTTGAAACACCGTAGCCCTCGCCGTCTCTCTTGGGTATCTTTATGCGAACGCTCGCGCCGAGCGACGTAAGATACAGATACAGAAGGCTGACGGATGTCACACCGTCAACGTCGTAGTCACCGTAAACGTATATTTTCTCGCCGTCACGAACGGCGCGGAGAATACGCTCGACCGCGCGCTCCATATCGCGCATGAGGAAGGGATCGTGAAAATCCTCCTCGGCAAAGCGCAGAAACCGCGAAGCAGCGTCGGCATCTGTATATCCTCTGTTATAAAGAAGCGTTGCAAAAAGAGGCGACACGCCGAGGGAGCACGCCATTTTCTGAATAGCCGCGTCACGCCCTGCGTCACCCGGGATATATTTACTTTCCCATATCTTCTTTCTTTTTTTCTGTGTCATTTGAACCTCTTTTTGGTGATGTCCTTACTTTTCTTTTAAAAAAGAAAAGTAAGCAAAAGAAAACTGTACATTTTTGTTCTTATAATAAGGCTTCCTTTGGTGGAAGCTGTCGCGCAAGCGACTGATTAGGGTAGGATGCGAAGCATCCGTGCTTTTATATAAAAGTTACTTTGCGTGCATAGCACGCTCGCATGCTCGCTACCCTCATCCGTCACTCGCACAAGGCTCGTGCCACCTTCCCCCGAGGGAAGGCTTGTGTTAAAATAAACCTTATTCAAAACAATTTTATTTGTTTATTGCGTTCCGCTTTCTTCTTTAGCCTTCCCCATTGGGGAAGGGGGACCGCTTGCGGTGGATGAGGAGATCGGTGTATTGAAAGCTAAACACCGCGTAAGCGATAATAAAAGCTTGTAATTTTGAGTAAAACTAACTCTCTTGATTGCTGTCGCAATTTAAGGCTATCGGTCTGGCGATCTCCTCATCCGTCACTCGCGCAAGGCTCGTGCCACCTGTCTCGCTGCGGCTCGGTCACACTCGCGTTCTGACAACACCCCGTGTTGTCATTCATTGCGCTCGTGCCGCTTCGCTACCCACAGGGGAAGGCTCTATTTAAATCAATTGAAAGTCGTCGGTGCGTAGAGTCCGACGACTTTCTACCAAAGAATTCGCCAAACATTAAATCACACACTACATTTCTGTCTTTTGCTATGCCCACAAAAACTTTTTTGTATAAAGTTTTTTGCTAAGCTTTTTTTCAAAAAAGCGTGAAAAACGCATCCTTATATCGCAAAACGTGCGATTATTGCTTCGGCGACCTTAATGCCGTCAACGGCGGCGCTGGTGATACCGCCTGCGTAGCCCGCTCCCTCACCGCAAGGGTAAACGCGGTCGTTTCCTACCGCGCAGAGCACGTCGTTTCTCATAATTCGCACGGGCGCGGAGCTTCTCGTCTCAACTCCCGTAAGGAGTGCGTCGCTCGCGGCAAAGCCCGAAAGCTTTTTCTCAAAGCTCAAAAGTCCGCGTTTCATTTCTTCTGTAACAAATGGCGGAAGCATCGCGTCAAGCCGCGCCGCTCTCACCTTACCGCCTCGGTAGGTTGGCAAAATACGAGTAGGCTCACTGCCCGCTCTGCCGTCGAGGAAGTCACCAACGGTCTGGTACGGCGCGTAATAATCTCCGCCGCCAGCCTCGTAAGCCGCTCTCTCAAGCCGCCGCTGAAGCGCGATTGCGCCCATAGGCGTGCTTCCGTAGTCCTCCGGACGAACGGACACGAGCACCGCCGAATTTGCATTTCTTCCGTCGCGCGCGTGCCTGCTCATGCCGTTCACCACGACACCGCCCGCCTCACTCGCGCCTGCCACGACCTCGCCGCCGGGGCACATACAAAACGTGTAAACTCCCCTTCCCGACGTAGTGTCCGAAAGGTGATACTCCCCTTTTCCAAGGGCGGGGTGCCCTGCAAAATCTCCAAGCAACGCCCTGTCAACGTCCTCTTGAAGATGCTCTATTCGCACACCGAGCGAGAATGGCTTCGGACGAACGTCGTAGCCGTCGGCAAGCAGCATCGAATACACGTCGCGCGCGCTGTGTCCCGTCGCCAAAACCATCGACGAGCAGGCAATATCGCCGCTACTCGTAGCCGCCGCAAGCTCTCCGCCACGTCTCTTTATTCCTTCAAGGCGGCAACGGTAAATAACAGTACCCCCAAGCTCCTCGATACGGCGTAGCATAGAGTCAACGATACCCACCAATAGGTCTGTTCCGACGTGCGGCTTTGCCGCCGTCATAATATCCTCGGGCGCTCCGAAGTCGCAAAAGCGACGCAGCACGTAGCCCACGCGAGCGTCCCCTACGCGAGTCACGAGCTTCCCGTCTGAAAACGTGCCCGCTCCGCCCGCGCCGAACTGCACGTTGGACTCAACGTCAAGCTCTCCGCGCTCGAAAAACACAGCCGTGCGGCGACAACGCTCCAAAATCCCGTCTCCTCTGTCGATAATAACGGGGCGGTAGCCGTTCTCCGCAAGCAACAGCGCCGCGAAAAGCCCCGCAGGTCCCATGCCGACGACAAGCGGCGGAGCAGAGATAGGCTCTTCTCCGCGCTTTATATCAAGCTTTGCGCGGTTGAGCGGACTCACCGTATAACTCATACGAGATAGCTTGCCAATATCAAAGCTGCCGTCCGAGTCCTTATAGGTCACGGCAACCGAATACACAAGCCTTACGTCCTTTTTCTTTCGCGCATCAACCGATTTTTTGTAAATCTCAAAACGAAGTCGTGCAGGGTTTAGCCCTGCACGCTTAATTTCCTTAGAAACGATATCACACGCTTCGCGCGCGTCAGCGTCGGGAGAAAGCGACACTCCGCCAACGATGATACCGCCGCAAAGCACGTTCTCTCCGTTACTCATTTGCGCTCTGTGCCGCCTCGGTATTCTCGGTAACGGCATTATCTCCGCCAAGCGCCGCCTTGTCCTTCTCCTCCTTGAGGGAGACAGCCTCGGCGTACGACCATATCAAAAACGCCACCACCACGCAGACGATGAATGCGATAACGCTTGATTTTTTACTTTTCTTTATAACGTACGCGCCATTGTCCTGCACCGTAGCCTGTTCATTCATACGCATTCCCTACCTCCGTCTTATTGCTCGCTATCCGCAGCGTCTTTTTTCTTACTTTTTTTGTCCTTCTTGTGAGTCTTTTCCATCGCGTGTCTTGCCGTATCGGAAATACCCGCAACGCTCATAAAGGAATTAAGCTCCTGCTTGAGCGTGCTGTAATTGTAATTTCTCTGGAGATTTCCCTCCGAAGCAATAGAAACTATTCCCGTCTCCTCAGAAACGACTATAACTATCGCGTCGCTTATCTCCGTAAGACCTATCGCGGCTCTGTGACGGGTGCCGAGATCCTTGTTTATGTCGTTCTTGGTAGAAAGGGGCAAGAAGCAGCCTGCCGCGCAGATACGCCCGTCGCGGATTATTACCGCTCCGTCGTGCAGGGGCGCCTTGTCAAAGAAAATATTGCGGAGAATGTACGGAGAAATCGCCGCGTCTATATAAACGCCCGATTTTATAAAGTCGCCAAGCTTGGTTGATTTCTCGATAACGATAAGCGCTCCGACCTTGTCACGGGAGAGGTCGTTTACCGCAGTACATATAGCCTCGATCTGCGCGCTCTTTGAGGCAAGCTCGCGCGACTCTGCGGAAATGCTCTTAATACCCGTGATCGAAGTGCCGCCAACCTTCTCAAGTGCCGTGCGAAGCTCGGGCTGAAACAGAATAAGTATTGCCAGAACTCCAAGCTGCTGGATATTACCAAAGACGAAGGAGAGCGCGCTCATATCGAATATGCTCGAAATACCCGCCATAAGAACGATAATACCCACGCCGAGCAAAAGCTTCCACGCGCGGCTGTCGCGAATAAGACGGTAAACGAAGAAAAGCACCAGCGACAAAAGCAGGATATCGATAATATCCTTAATCCAAATTTGCTTTACCGGCTCAAGAAAATAAGTAAAGAAAAATTCCTTTGCCGTCGCAAGCGTCGTTCCTGCTCCAAACACGCAAATCACCTCCAAAAATATATAAACAATACTACACATTATATTATATCATATAATTTATAATATTTCAATAGTTTTCTTATCCCTGAAACGAATTTTTTTAGGGCACGGGGATGCGGGGATGCGTTCCACCTTTTTCAGAGAATACCTACGCTTCGCTTCGGTCCATGAACTGCGTTCATGATCGGTGGAGCCAAAAAGCTTCCCACAAATATGTTTTAGACGGACACATCGAAAAAATAATATTTATCGGTTGAATATTGTTGGTGTGTTCTGATGTAGAAAGACGGCGGACTCTACGCACCGCCGTCTTTCATTTTAATTTTAACGGGTCGCCGAGGACGTCGACCCCTACAAAAGATTAAATGAAATTTGTTCTCAAAGATTAAATTAATATTTAACCATTATAAAATTATAAAA
>SVQL01000039.1 GCA_015065365.1 Oscillospiraceae bacterium
TCGGACGGTATATTTACTCACTTCCCCACGGGTGCTGACGACACCATCGACAAAGGACGCCTTGGCGAGGAATGTGCGCGACTCCGTGACGTTTTCGATGCGGTTACCCCCGACAGTCTCGTGCTTCTTGACGAATCCCTTTCTTCAACGGGCTCGTTCGAGGCATCCTATATCGCGGCAGAGGTCTTGGCGGGATTTTCGAGAGTCGGCTGCCGTTGCCTTTTCGCAACTCACCTTCACGAGCTTGCGGCGGAAATCGACAACATCAACGCACGCACAGCAACCGAGGGCGGAGTTAAAATAGATACTCTCGTCGCTGGAATTGAGGAAGGCAAGCGCTCCTTTAAGATATTCCGTCAAAAGCCCGACGGTAAGAGTTATGCCCGCGATATAGCAGACAAATACGGACTTTCTTACGAAAACATCGTAAGCAAACTAAACAAATGAGGACAAAGCTATGAAATCACAAATACTCAAATTACTTGAAAACGATGCAAAGCTCACTTCCGAGCAGATAAGCGTTATGCTTGACCTTTCCCTTGACGAGGTTCAAGCTCATATTGACGAGCTTGAATGTAACGGTACAATCCTCGGCTACAAGGCAGTTGTTGACTGGGAAAAGACTGACCGCGAGTCTGTCACAGCAATGATAGACGTAAAGCTCACCCCACAAAGAGGCAAGGGATATGACCGCGTTGCCGAAAAGATTTATAACTACCCCGAGGTTAAATCCGTATATCTTATGTCGGGCGCTTACGACCTTTCCGTTCTTATTGAAGGAAAAACAATGAAAGAGGTCGCCTTCTTCGTTTCACAGAAGCTTGCGCCTATCGACGAGGTAATCTCGACGGCAACCCATTTCGTGCTTCACAAATACAAAGACACCGGCGTGCTCTACGACGCAACGCTTGATATTGACGAGAGAGGAAACTGCAACTGATGGATTACTCAAAGCTTTTATCTAAAACCGTTGTAAATACGGAAAAATCAGGTATCAGAAAATTTTTTGATATCATGGAAACCATGGACGACGTCGTTGGTCTTACCGTAGGTCAGCCCGACTTCGTAACTCCATGGCATATACGCGAGGCAGGTATTGAGAGCCTCGAAAAGGGCAAGACCTACTACACCTCGAACGCAGGTACGCTTGATTTGCGTGTTGAAATAAACAACTATCTCACTCGTCGCTTCGGCACTCCCTACGACCCCGAAAAGGAAATTATCGTGACCGTGGGCGGAAGCGAGGCTATCGACATAGCTATAAGAGCCGTTATCGAAACGGGAGACGAGGTTATTATTCCGACTCCCTCATTCGTATGCTACTCCCCCATTACACGTATGGCGGGCGGTATTCCCGTAATAGTAGAAACTCAGTATAAGGATAAGTTCAAGCTAACGCCCGAGGCGCTCAAGGCTGCAATAACGCCCCGAACGAAAATGCTCGTGCTTCCCTACCCCAACAACCCCACTGGCGCTATTATGACTCGCGAGGAGCTCCGGGAGATAGCAGAGGTTTTGCGCGACACCAATATCCTCGTCCTTTCCGACGAGATCTATGCGGAAATGACGTACGGCCGCGAGCACTGCTCCATAGCCTCCATTGAGGGCATGAAGGAACGCACGATTATCGTCAGCGGATTTTCAAAGGCATACGCTATGACGGGCTGGCGTCTCGGCTATCTTTGCGCGCCCGCTCCTCTTACCGAGCAGATGCTCAAAATACATCAGTACTGCATTATGAGCTCCCCCACCACCTCGCAGTTTGCCGCAATTGAGGCGCTTCGTAACGGTGACGAGGACGTTCGTATGATGGTTGACGAGTATAACCGCCGCCGCAGATATATCTACAACGGACTTAAGGGCTTGGGAATTGAGTCGTTTGAACCAGAGGGAGCATTCTACATATTCCCGAATATCGGTCAGTACGGAATGTCAAGCGACGATTTCTGCTCAAAGCTACTATACGATTATAAGTGCGCTATCGTTCCCGGCAACGCATTCGGTGCCGGCGGCGAGGGCTTTGCGCGTATCTCCTACGCATACTCCATAAAGCACATCACACAGGCGCTTGAAAGAATTGAAGCATTTCTTAAAACACTTTAATAACAATACGGACACCGTGGCTTCATTACTGCGGTGCCCGTAATTTTTATAAATTTATTCTATTTTCGCTTGAATTATTATTCTCCAAAAAGCAAATGCTAATGCTGAAGGAATTTTTGGAGGAAGAGTATGGAACCGCGCAGAGAAAATCAAGAAAAACACGTATATGCTACGGTCAAGCGCGTACTTGACGTGTTTTTTTCATTCTTGCTATTGTTTTTCCTCGCGCTTCCTATGCTCCTGATATGGTTCTCTGTCCGTATAAGCTCGCGCGGCGAGGGCATTTTCAAACAAGCGAGAATTGGCAAAAACGGCAAAAGCTTCGTATGCTATAAATTCCGCACAATGTATAAGGACGCGCCGAGCAACACCCCTTCGTCCGATTTTGCAAGCGTAGAAAAATATGTCACCCCCATCGGACGTATCTTACGAAGAACAAGCCTCGATGAGCTCCCGCAGCTTTTCAACGTATTAAAAGGAGATATGAGCCTCGTAGGCCCGCGCCCCTTGATTTTCGAGGAAACCGAGATGCACCGCATGCGCAAAGAGGCGGGGATATACTCTATTCGTCCCGGACTTACCGGTCTTTCGCAAATAAACGGGCGTGACTCTATTACCGACGAGCGCAAGGCAGAGCTTGACAGAGCTTATCTTGAGGCATTCGGATTTATACAAGACGTAAAAATAATAGGAAAAACCGTCACCGGAGTAATTTCCGGTGACGGTATAGCAAAAGGCAAGCAAAAATAATGATATAGCTCAAAGAATAAATACGGGGATCTGTTCTCTCCTGCTTGCGCGTTTCTCCTCATATGCCTTGCGAGCCTTCCCGTCACCCCTATATTCGGTTGGCGAGACGCCGACTCTCTTTTTAAACGCCTTAGAGAAGCAAAGCACGTCCGCGTATCCAACGGCAGAGGCAACGTCTCCAACGCCGATTTCCGTATTAGTAAGAAGCTCCTTTGCGCGCTCCATTCTGACGCTCATTATGTATTCCATCGTAGACATACCCATATACTCCGTAAAAAGATTTCGGAGATACATGCGGTCAACTCCTATCATTTCAGCCAGACTCTCAACCTTTATTCGACTTGCGTAATTTCTGTCAATGTAGCGCACGGCGCGGTCAACGTACTCGTTCCCCGTTTTCTTTTCCTCATGCTTCGCGTCCTCTGCTCGAATACTACAAAGAAGCATCTTAGCGACAGCTCTGTCAAATTCCTCGTTTACACCTTGATAGCCGCCATCAAAAAGCGACACAAGCGCACTCACAGTCTTACCGTCCTCAACGCACGATATCTTAGCTATTGATGCTGTAAGCGAAAGCTTGCGAAGTATCAGTTCATCGTCATATCCGTCAAGCGCTATCTGCAAAAAAGCACTATCGCAAGCATCGCTGCCTACACACTCTACACTCTTACCCGCACGCAAGAACAATCCCTCACCGCAGGTCATTTTTTCTCCGTCAAAAAATACTTCTCCTTCTGACACAAGCAAAACAGACATCGAATACGAAAAATATTCAATTTTTGAAGTCCCGAAAGAAAATACTTTTATGTCTCCCGACTTTATTTTAAGCATAATATCACCTCTTGATATCATTATACCATAAATATTGCCGTTTTTCAATAGTGTTTTTCAAAAAATATATCAAAAAGACATGCAAATATTAAGCCGAGAGGCTGTCTTAATTATAAGACAGCCTCTCGCCAAACATTAGTCGCTTATATTTTCGTCCAACAAATCCTGAATATTAGCAACGTACTTGCGTTCCTGTTCTATATCCTCGTCGGACATTCTGCGAAGCTCCTTAGCCAAAGATGCTTCCGCCTTTGCAGCTTCCTTCTGCGCCTTGCATTTTTCTATCTTTGCCTTTTGCTGCGCTATCTGAAGCGTAAGCGCGTCTATCTGCGAAATAACCGCAGCAATAGACTCAGCATAAGATACCCCGTCGGACTTGAGCTGTCTGTAGGTAAGCTTACCAAGCTTTTCAAATTGCTCGTCGCACTTTGACATAAGCCTTGCAAGCTTAAGATGCATAGAGGCGGTCTCTGCTATCTCACCGGTTTTTTTGGCGGTCTTCTTAGCAACTGTACTCACACCAGTGCGAATTTCTTCCCAAGTTCCCATTTTAATATCCTCACTTTCAAGTGTTAATTTTCAATATCATAATAATTATACACCAAAACCGTTCAATTGTAAATAGGTGTAGCATAAAAAAATATTTTTTGGGCAAATTATTGAAAATGACATCTTTAACGGAGGAAAACAAATTATGGATATGAATACCGAGGATTATAAAAAATACGCGAAGGCACACGCGCCAAAATCTCCCGTATTTAAAAATTGCATAAAGGCATTTTTGGTAGGCGGCATTATCTGCACGCTCTCGCAAGGATTACGTCAACTATACGGATACCTTCTCGGTGTGGATACCACCGTAGCATCTGCTCTTGCGTCAATCACGCTTGCATTTGTCGCAATCGTCTTGACGGCGCTCGGAGTATTTGACAATATAGCCAAGCATGCGGGTGCGGGAACACTCGTCCCTATAACGGGATTTGCCAATGCAGTTTCTTCTCCCGCAATCGATAGCAAGGCTGAAGGACTTGTGCTCGGTGTAGGTACTAAAATTTTCTCAGTTGCAGGCCCCGTTATTCTCTATGGAACACTCACGGGAGTAATTTACGGGCTTATCTATTATGTATATCTATGCGTAGTAAGCTAACGTGGCTTGAGCGGCTCGGAGTAAGCTTGCTTGTAGGAATTGCAAAGTGCCTTTGCTTTTTGAGATTTATTTAGAATATTTATAGAAAAAGTGCCTCGCCACTGCAAGAATGCAAGGTGAGACACTTTTATTTCATACTATTCACGTGATTTTTTATAGCCTCAAAAACCTCGTCACTTATGACGTGCTCAATTTTGCAGGCATCCTCAGTTGCAACCTCGGGAGAAACACCGAGACGTTGTAAAAAATCGCAAAGCTGAGTATGTCTCTCGTATATCTTTTCCGCAACGTCCTTTCCAACCTCAGTAAGCGACAAATAGCCGTTCTTATCGGAAACAACGTATCCCCCGTCCTTGAGCAGCCCGAGGGCGCGGCTGACGCTCGGCTTTGAATAGCCCATATACTCGCATATGTCAATAGCGCGAACGTAATTATTCTTTTTTGAAAGCACGAGAATACTCTCAAGATACATCTCGCCCGATTCCTGCAAATGCATACGCTCCCTCCTCTCAAATTAATCGCGTACATTAAGAATATTATACCCGAAAAGAGTATGCGTGTCAAGGTCTTTCGCAAAATTAACAAAGCACAAGAATTTTGAAAAATATTAAATCCTTTCTATTGACAAAACAAATTAGTTGTGGTATAATAAACGAGTTCACATAAACAGGACAAAAGCGGGCGTGAACGCATTCCACCGCCTCGGAGACCTCACTCCGTGTAAAAATTAAAGGACAAAACGTAATAGCTAGAGTGACTTCTTCACTATTCACTCTTACCTATTACTTCATATGCGGGTATGGCGGAATTGGCAGACGCGCTAGATTCAGGTTCTAGTCGGGGTTCCTCGGTGAAGGTTCAAGTCCTTTTACCCGCACCAACCAAAAGGCGGCACGCTGTTGCGTACCGCCTTTTGGTTGGTCTGTGTGATTGGCTCGCAGAAGCTTCCCAACGCCGCAGGCGTTGGGGCAACGTTTGGCGGTTTGCGAAGCAAATGACGGTCGATGACCGTCAAGGCAAACTTGCCGCTGAGCGAAGCGAAGCAGGTTCAACTTGTCCTTTTACCCGCACCAAACAAAAGAGGGTGTCTCAAATTTGCATTTGAGACACCCCCTCTTTGTGTTTTTTAGCCGTATATTAAAATATCTGATCTCGTAAATTTACTCTCGCAATACTATCAAAATTTGTAAAAAACGGCTCTTTCACGGTTTATTGCGTTAGGCGCGTGCAATGAGAGCCATACGCTTCCGTCTAACTTTGTAAAAATCATCGCATGTCCGCCATCAAAATCAAAACGGCTTCCCTCGTGCTGCCATGTTCCCTTCAAGCTATCGCTGAAGGCATTAAGCACAAGATAGCGTCCATTATAAAATGAGGACCACAGCATTTTGGTTTTACCGTCCTCGTTATATACAAACGGAGCGTCTGTAACGTACGAGTCGACGTATCCTCTATGTGCACTTACGTTAGGATTATCCGAGGCGCGGAACAAAAGAAACGGCTCGCCGGCTGCTTCCTTCAAGTCCTCCGAGAGCTGCATCGCGCAGATCTCTCCGTCCTTCACCTGCTTCCATTCGTGAGAAAATACGATATAAGGCTTACCGTCCTCTATCCAAAACGTGCCGTCAAGACATTCCCAATCAGATGGAGTTATAGGATTTTCCGTCAATGGCACAAACTCCCCATCAGGAGTATCGCATACGAAAATATGTGTTGCGCGACGCTTGTTCTCTGCCTTACAGCTACCGAAAAGATAATATTTACCGTTGTATTTATGTAATTCAGGTGCCCAAAAATCTCTGTCTGCCCAAAAATTGCATTTACTGCCGTCAAATATTACCTTTGGTTCTTCAAAATTTTCAAGATCGGTTGAACGGTAAACGGAAAACGTATTTTTTGCGGAGATTTTGTCTTGAACCAACGCAGTTGTTCCGTACATATAGTAGCATCCGTTTTCAAAATCCGTATAAATAAACGGATCTCTTATTCTTATATCTTCCCTTTTTAACATTTGTCTTTCCTCTTTTGTTCTTATATTCTGCCGTATTTTACACCCCTAAAAAATACGTTCTTCACGTAGCAGGCTTTATTTTCGACGCAGCGTTTATTACACAAATTCCTTCATTATTTCAATCAAATTCTCGGCAAAGAGTGAAAATCCTACGCCATTAGGATGCAAGCCGTCAGTATACAGGTCATTCACGGGAGGCACGAGCAAGCTACCGTCCACGTGGATAAATCCGTGCTTTTGCGCTTCGTCCGCGATTGCACGTCTGTATTCCCCAAACCTCACTCTCGACTCGGGCTTACTGAGTCTTCTCCATATAGGAGAAATAACAAACACCTTTTTATCGCCGTAGAGTCTCGAAAGCTTCGACATATATTCGCACATGTAGTAGTTAAATTCGTCAAATTCCTTGCGACGGTCAAAGTCGTTAGTTCCGTAGCCAACGACCACCCAATCGAAATCTATGGGCAGCGGCTCAAGGAATTCAGGAGAGAAGCAAGCGCCGCCAACACCTTGTATTACGCTTTCTGCGTTAAAATATCTTGACACCTTGTTTGCAAAAGAAAGCGAGTCAAATCCGGACTCCCAGCCCTGGGTTATAGAGTCACCGACGAAAAGTATTTTTTTATCGAACGTATGAGGTCTTACGTATGCCCCGTCATCAAGCTCAAGAGATTTCACCCTGCCTATCTTATGAGAAGGAAAATAAACCGTAACGCGAGCATCCTCAATGGGCTCTTCGAGGGGAGTATTGATATCCACCGACAAGCTATCGATTTCCTTCATCGTATATCTGAAAATACCGTCAATATAAATTTCAAATTTTGCGGGCCTTTCAATTTCCAGCTTGATATGCTTTGAATTCGTATGAAAGTCAAAACGAACTCCCGTAGTTGTTTTTGCCCTCTCCTCAAACGACGGATTCTGCTCTGCCCACATTGGGATCATATTAGGAAAATACTTATAAAAGCTCATCTCTCCGTCGATATTTTCCATATAAACCGCACCTACTGTTATTTCTTTTAATTGCTCAAATGACAGCTGCATAAAAGCCCTCCTTAATTTTAATACAAGTCAGTAAATAATAGAATTACATTATATTGTATCAAAAATTATTGCGTTTGTCAATCACATTAAAAATATTCAATCAAAAAGCAATTAACTCATAAAATAATGTTATAACAGCCCCGATAATTTTGCGCCTCTGTTTTTAGCATTTTAATTTCAAAATCATATTGACTTTTTCTATAAGAGTGGTATAATTATAAAAGTTTAAAAAATTAAGGAGCGCTGTATGACCCCAGCAAGTAAAAAAAGACAGCCGTACTTCAAAAAAATAATCTTATTTGCCTTACCGTTGATGCTCACCGGAGTGATACAGACGCTTTACAACGCTGTTGACTTAATGGTAGTTGGAAAATTCGAGGGAGAAGTCGCTCTTGCCGCAGTTGGCAGCACAGGCTCGCTCACGAATCTTATACTCGGGCTTTTCATGGGTCTTTCCGTAGGTGCCGGAGTTTGCGTGGCGCACGGAATTGGAGCAAAGGACGACGAGGACGTACAAAAGTCTGTGCATACTTCTATTCTCGTCGCTCTTATATTAGGCGTTTTCGTTTCTGTCATCGGCTTTTTCATAGCTCCGCAGCTGCTCAAGCTTATGGGAACACCTGACGACGTTCTTCAGTCGGCATCTCTCTACGTCAGAATAATCTTTATGGGAACACCCGCTTCGATAATGTATAACTACGTAGCGGCGATTCTCAGGGCCTCCGGCGACTCCAAAAGACCGCTTATTTTTCTCACGGTATCAGGGCTTGCAAACGTTTTCCTTAACCTTTTGTTGGTCGTCGGCGTCGGTATAGGCGTTGCGGGAGTAGCTATCGGCACTATCGTGTCGCAATTTATTTCGGCACTTATGGCACTCTTATATTTAAGAAATGTAAAAGGACCGCTTCGTCTATCCCTGCGCAAGCTTTCTATCGATAAGGCAAAGCTCAAAAAGCTGCTTCTCATAGGTATTCCTTCGGGCATTCAAGGAACTCTATTCTCATTTTCAAACGTAATTTTACAGTCTTCCATAAATTCATTTGGAAAGATCGTCATTGCCGGTAGCGCCGCTGCAGCTAACGTCGAGGGGATATACTACGTAATTTATCGCGCCTTTTACGACAGTACACTAACCTTTGTCGGTCAGTCGGTGGGCGCAAAAAAATTCGGAGATATAAAACGTATAGTAGGAGCATCTATTGCCGGCGTGCTTCTGACTGCTGTCGTTATGTCGTCCGCAGGCTTTCTTTTCGGAGAACACATATTAAAGCTTTATATCTCCGACAGTGTAGAGGTACTCGCGGCTGCAAGCACCAGATTTAATATGCTTATCATTCCTTATTTTTTGTGCGGTATTATGGAGATAATGAGCGGTACATTAAGAGGAATGGGAAGATCCGTTTCTGCGGCAGTAATAAGTCTTATATTTGCCTGCGGTTTCCGCGTCGTTTGGATTTACACGGTGTTCAAAGTAATCGCAACGCCTCAATGCATTTACGTAACCTATCCCATAAGCTGGATAATGACCGCCGCAGTAGGAGCGATATTCGTAATATTTGCAGTAAAAAAAGAAAAACGCAGTCAAGCGATACAGGTATTAGAGGATATACAAATCGATTAAAGATACAAAAGACGGCAGTTCAAACGAACTGCCGTCTTTTGGTATTTAAAGTACACAATATTTATTACTTGTCATTTTGCGCCTTTGATGTCCTTGAATATCTCCTCGGTCGCAAGGCGCGCCTTGGTTACGACCGCCTTATTCTCCGTAGGTAAGCAATAGTACAGTGCGGTATGGTTTCCTATGCCTATAACGTCACCTATACTGTACCAATAAAAATCGGAATTTAAGGTATAGAGCGAGACGGAATTCTGGACGTATTCAAGCTTTCCGTCACAGCCCGTCAGGCGAAAACCGTCCTTGCCGTGAGAAAGCTCGCCCTTACCGACGTTATAAACACCCTTTGCGTTGACTATCATGTAGATGTCAACAGGCTCACAAAAGCCGTATTCGCCGTTCTCAAGCTCGCGCTTTACACATTGCCTCTCCCATGCGTACCAATCGGGGACGTGAGGAAACTCGGTCTCTCCCTCGGTAGCCTTCATAAAGCCGTATTCGGTAAGCTCCCATTTTTTAGAGCATGCGTGACAGGTAAGGTGTATTCCCTGTCCCTGCGTTTTTCCCTCGGAAAGACATCTCGGGCACTTATAAAGCAGGCGTTCAAGCCCCTCTGCGCGGAAGGGCTCATCTACCCTGATTTTATTTTCCTGTTGCCATTTGAAATTATCGAAGGAAAACTCGTGCGCGATGATCTCTCCTATTTTCTCTGCCGACATGTTGCTTATTTCTTCGGGTGAAAGAACGTAGCGAAGCTCTGCGGATACCTTTATCTTGCGCTTGTGAAGATTATTATAAAGCGGCTGACGGTGAAACGCGCCGCGAGTTTCAAGCATTACAAGAGGAGCGCCGAGCATCTTTACAAACTTACCGAGCGAATCGGGTAGAGTGGTGCTCGTTCCGTCAAAGCTGTAACCTGCCTCGGGGTACATAAGCACCGAGCTTTTATTTTTCTTTATACAGCGCGTAATATCCTTGATAAGACCGAGGTCGATAACGAATTTTCTCGTCGGAATACAGCCTATCTGCCGCATAAGCCACGCCTTTCCAATAAAAGCATCAAGTGTTGCAACGATATTAAGGGGGCGCGGATAAAGCACGCTCGCGGCAATCTCAAGGTCAATAAAGCTGGAGTGATTCATTAAAATGAGCGCAGGCTCATTTTTGCCGAGTCGCTCCATTCCTATTTTTTCGCACTTAAAGCCCGTTGCAATAAGATCGGGCGCGGAAACGACCTTCATAAGCGTTCTGAAAAACATATTCGGCTTTTTGGGCTTTTGGTGCTCCGGAAGCTTCATGGCCAGTACTTCCTCATAGCTCCTTTGCGCGTTTTTTACCTTCATTTTTTAATTCCTTCCGGTGCTGTCGATAATTCTTTAAGCGTATTATATCACACCCGCCTCAAAATAGCAAGATATTTTTATTATGACTTTATTCTACCAAAACAAATCTGTCTGTTTCGGGGTCTCCCATTATACACTTAGGCGCAACACGATACTTCTTCGCAACCGACCATGCGGTATCGTCTCTTGAAGGATACGCAACCACGATACGCGCTTCTCTCTTGTCAAGCGGCTCTCCAAATGAAATCTTATCAAGCACCTGCGTGTCGTTTCCTGCGAATGCGTTTACATAGCCGACAAGGTCCGCCGTAAGAGCAAGCTGTCCGTTTTCAAGTCTTGCCTTGGGAGCTTTAAGCTCAAAATAGGAATCAAAGCTCTCGGCATTGCCGTCATTATCCGTCTCGGTTTCGTACTTTACGGGAATGCTGACGCTTGATACGGAAATATCTCCGTCATTACGCCAAACAATGATAAAATCGCTCTTTCCCGTAAATACAGCTTTTTTATCGACAGAGGCGCATTTGTCCATGTTCGCGTTTGCTTCTACAAAAAGTATCTCTGAGGTGGGCGGGATATTCGCGTCTGCCAAGGATACTCTCTCGTTTACGGAAAATGAGGCGGGCTTTGCAAGCAATAATCTGCGAACACATACGTTCTTTGTTTGACTCTCACATTCACATTCTGTCGAATACGCATCGGAAACGTACTCAACGCGCTCGTTTGCAAAAGCCTGCGCCGAAAGAACGACTCCAACGGTGCAGTCTACTCCCGTATCTCCCACGTTTACAGAGGTGTCCGCAACTATTCCCCTTACGCAGGCGCTCGCTCCGTCGGGCATATTAGGAACGTCTATCTCCCCCTCAAAAGGAATTTCCGAATCAAGTGTGCGGAGCTCTCCGTTTTCTCCCGCGCACAAAAGCTCAATACGCGCCACACCGTGACACGTAAGTCTACCGCTCTCTGAATTTACGTCCGATATTTCCACAAAGGTATCCGCAGATGCTACCGCCATATCCTCAGGCATATCGGGGAAAACACAGCTAATGCTTACGGTATCTGAATTTGCAGATGCGCACCAAAGCGTATCTGCCGATTCAAATTTACTGTATACACTCGAAGGATCTGCACCTGTCATTGCCCCTCCCGCAGGAGCAAGACAGCCGTAGGCTCTTACCGAAGGACGCAATCTGCATCTTATATTCAGCCGTCTTGGAGCGCTGACGCGCGTGCTTACGCCGTCCACACCTACCGAGCAAAGTACTCGTACGTCACTAAAGCTGTCGCTTTTCTCAAGCGGCACGGAAAAAGCATATTCGGTAGAAAGCGAAGCACTCGTAATATTCCCGTCGCCGCCAACGTAAATTATCCTGTAATCAACCGTTCCGTTAAATTCAATAGCACTGTCAGAAAGATATTTTGCAGGTGGCAGAGCAGTTGCCTTAACGCAAAGTATGCGTCTTATCTCGTTTTGATAGTCAGGCAGAGTGAAATCTCCCGTAACCTCTGCTCCAAATGCTCTTTCGTATATGGGTAGCGCAAGGCACCCGTTCCTCTCGTCTGTCATAGTTGTATCTCCTTTTTTAATTTAATGTACGGTAAATTATATGACAGTAAAAAAATATTTATGCGAGGGACGGATGCTACAAAAAAACTGTCCTACCGTTGTAAAAAACAACCGATAGGACAGTCCGTATTTTTATTTTTCAGGTCTCAACCAATATTCCCAGCTCGTCAAGCTTCGCGCAGATGCGCGCAAAGGTTTCCTCATCGTTTACTGCTATGGTATGAATATGTATACCTCCCGTAAGATCGGAAAGCTGGCTTGCACCCGTGCTCTCCGCGCGGCTGATAAACTCGTCCACTCCGTAGCGGGTAGATATTCCGAGCTGCGCCGAGATAGCGCCGTATAAAGAATGCTCAACGACAACGTCAAGAACTGCCCCTCCGTTGTCAACCACTGCGTAAAGCTCTTCACGTATGCCGTCCTTATCGTGAGTGCAAACTATTCTTTTCTGAATTGCCGATCCGTAAGGCTTCTCAAAGACGTATCCCTTGTGCTCTGCGCGTATAAGCGAGCCGGATGCGCGCAAAAGCGCAATATCGGCAACTATTATCTGTCGGGTTACTGAAAATTTCTTTGCGAGTGTCGTCGCGCTTATAGGCGCTTTTGCTGCGCTTAATTCGTTAAGTATAAGAACTCTTCTTTCTTCTCCGTTCATATTATCCTCCTATATTCAACGTATTTTTATGTATTTACACATATTGTAACATAAAAACCCTCATAAGTCAATACACATGTTTACATATTTTGAATAATTTTATAAATTTTCTACCGCACCAATAATTTCGCGTATCTATTGACATCTCCCTCTTGAATGTGTTATAATATAATGATATTATGGATAAGTATGCTTTAAGGAGGTAAAAATGGTAGTTATCACTGACGTATTACCCCACAGCCGCGCCGAAAAGGCTGGGATTTTAAAGGGTGATACTCTCGTATCTATAAATAAAAAGCAGATAAACGACGTTCTTGATTACCGCTTTTATCTTGCAAGCAACGACGTAACGCTCATAGTCGTAAGAGACGGAGGCTTTAAAAAATTCAGAATACTCAAGTCCGAATATGACGATATAGGTCTTGATTTCAGAACGCCACTTATGGATAAAAAGCATTCCTGCCGCAATAAGTGCGTGTTCTGCTTTATCGACCAGCTGCCGAAGGGTATGCGTAAGTCACTCTATTTCAAGGACGACGACGCACGCCTTTCATTCCTGCACGGAAACTATATAACGCTGACGAACCTTGAGGAAAAGGACGTTCGCCGCATAATTGATATGCATATATCCCCAATAAACGTGTCGGTCCACACCACCAATCCCGAGCTTCGCGTCAAGATGATGAAAAACAAGCGTGCGGGAGATGTGCTTTCCTATCTTAAGCGCTTTGCCGACGCAGGTATCACGCTCTGCTGTCAAATAGTGCTGTGCAAGGGACTTAACGACGGTGAGGAGCTTGACCGCACTATGCGCGACCTTGAAGCGCTCGCGCCTGCCGTAGAAAGTACCTCGGTAGTTCCCGCAGGACTTACGCGCTTCCGCGACGGGCTGTATCATTTGGAGTCCTTTACTCCCGAGGAGTGCGCGGCAGTTATAAAGCAGATAAACGACTTTGGCGATATGTGCAAGTACAAGCACGGCTCGCGTCTGTTTTACCCTGCGGACGAGCTTTATATAAGCGCGGGGCTTCCCTTGCCCGACGACTCCTTTTATGAGAGCTACTCACAGATTGAAAACGGAGTCGGTATGCTGACGGATATGCGTACGTCGGTGCTCACAGAGCTTGAGGACGAGGAAAGATACGCGCCGTACAAGGACATTCGCCGCTCGGTTTCAATTGCGACGGGGCGCGCCGCGTACGACCACATAAGCGGTCTTGCTAATTTACTGACTGAGCGCTTTAAAAATCTGTCAATTAACGTTTACCCAATAAAAAACGATTTCTTTGGAGATAGGATAACCGTTTCCGGCTTGCTGACGGGTAAGGATATTATAAGTCAGCTTGCGGGCAAGGAGCTCGGTGACGTCCTTCTTATCCCTTCGTCCTGCCTGCGAGCAGAGGGCGACGTTCTCCTTGACGACGTATCCCCTGCGGATATCGGAGAAGCACTCGGTGTACCCGTCACGCCATGCGGCTCCGAGGCGCAAGATTTCATTTCAACCATTCTCGGTTTAAATACCTGAAAAGAGGTGTATAAAAATGTCAAAACCTGTAATTGCCATAGTAGGCAGACCAAACGTAGGAAAAAGCACGCTTTTTAATAAGCTTATCGGTGAGCGCCGCTCCATAGTCGAGGACGTTCCGGGTGTTACGCGCGACCGTATATACGGAGAGACCGAATGGGGCGGCCGCCGCCTTATAGTCATCGACACGGGTGGAATTGAGCCCAAGACCGACGATATAATTCTTCAGCAGATGCGCACTCAGGCGCAGCTCGCGATAGACAACGCAGACGTTATTCTCTTTATGTGCGACGTTCGCGCAGGTCTTACCGCGTCCGACAGAGATATTGCCGTCATGCTCCAAAAAAGCGGAAAGCCCATTATCCCTTGTATAAACAAGTGCGACAGCGTGGGTAATCTTCCCTTTGAGTTTTATGAATTTTACGAGCTTGGCTTTGACTGTGAGCCTATTGCTCTCTCCTCCGTTCACGGAAGCGGAACGGGTGATATTCTCGACGAGGTGTTAAAGGCTCTGCCCGAAACCGATGAGGAAGACGATGAGGACGACAGCATCAAGGTTGCCGTTATCGGCAAGCCTAACGCAGGTAAGTCATCAATAATAAACCGAATCGTCGGAGAAAACAGACTCATCGTTTCAAATATTGCGGGTACCACTCGCGATGCAGTTGATACGCAAATAGAAAACGAGCACGGGAAGTTTACCTTTATTGACACGGCAGGTATCCGTCGCTCGTCCAAGATAAACGACAAAATTGAAAAATACAGCGTTCTTCGCGCTCACATGGCAGTCGAACGCGCGGACGTCTGCCTTATCATGATAGACGCAGGCACGGGTATTACCGAGCAAGACGAGAAGATCGCTGGAATTGCGCACGAGGCAGGAAAGGCTTGCATTATCGTAGTAAACAAGTGGGATAGCATTGAGAAGGATAACAGCACGGTAAACAATTTTAACGAGAGAATAAGGACTGCGCTTGCTTATATGCCCTACGCGCCCATAGTTTACGTTTCCGCGCTCACAGGTCAAAGAATAAGCACTCTGTTCGGGCATATCACCTACGTTCACAATCAGGCAAATACCAGAATTTCCACGGGTATGCTCAACGAGGTGCTTGCAGAAGCTACGACAAGAGTACAGCCGCCGTCCGACAAGGGCAAGCGCCTGAAAATCTACTATATGACGCAGGCAAGCGTTGCGCCCCCCACGTTCGTATTCTTCTGCAACAACGTAGAGCTTTTCCATTTCTCCTATCAGAGATATCTTGAAAACTGTCTGCGACAGACCTTCGGCTTTTCGGGTACTCCCATAAAAATCGTAATAAAAATGAGGGGAGAATAACCCATGGCGCCAATAAAAGGACTGATTTTTGACTTCAACGGTACGCTCTTTTTTGATAGCGAGCTTCATCTGCGCGCGTTTTTTGAAGCCTTCGCGCGCTACGGTGCCGAGCCCCGCAACAATGAATTTATGCTCCGCACCTTCTTCGGCAGAAGCAACGAGGATATTTTCAGAGGCTTTTACGTTCCCGGCGCATCGGACGAGCTTCTCGCCGACTTTGAGGAATATAAGGAAAGCAGATACCAGCAGCTCATACTTGCAGAGCCCGATCGCTACCGCATATCGGACGATATTTGCCGAATGCTTGATTTTTTGAAGAACAGTGATATTCCCTACTGTATAGCAACCGGCTCGCCAAAGCTGAACGTTGATTTTTATCTTAAGGAGCTTAGTCTTGACCGTTGGTTTTCTTACGATAATATAATTTACGCGACCGGTGAATTCAGCGGCAAGCCCGCCCCCGATATATATTTGATAGCGGCAAAGCGCCTCGGTCTTACTCCCGCGGATTGCGCGGTATTTGAGGACGGAACGAGCGGAATTACCGCGGCAAAGGCAGCAGGGGCAGGCAAGATAATTGCAGTATGGGAGGAAGGCTACCCCTCTCCGCTTCGGGACGGACTTACCGTTGACGAGACTCACCACGATTTCAAGGATTGGAAGCGGATTTTTTCCTCACTTTTTGAGAAATCATTTTAACCACAAGACTCACTAAAAGGAGTTTCAAAAATGTTTGTAGACAACGTAAAAATTTATATAAAGGCGGGCGATGGCGGAAACGGTGCGATTGCCTTTCACAGAGAAAAATATGTAGCTCAGGGCGGTCCCGACGGCGGTGACGGTGGCCACGGCGGAAATGTGGTCTTCCGTATTGATGAGGGCACTAATACCCTTCTCGCCTTCCGTTACAAGCACAAATTCATTGCTGAGAACGGTGGAAACGGCAAGGGCAACAAATTTCACGGAGCTACCGCACCGGATCTTGTGATAATGGTTCCCCCCGGGACTATCATTAGAGATACCGCCACGGGAAAGATCATTCACGACATGACCGAAAACGATGGCGCGGACTATATCTGCTGTCGCGGTGGCAGAGGCGGTTGGGGAAACAAGCACTTCGCAACCCCCACCCGTCAGCTTCC
>SVQL01000040.1 GCA_015065365.1 Oscillospiraceae bacterium
ACGCCTTCCTTAGCTTCGATCGCCTGATGCAAACCGTTTGAATATCTTCTTCCGGGCATAAGACGTCCCGTAAAGGTATCGACTATCATAACTCCATGCTCGTTGACCACGTAATCAACATCGCGTTTCATTATACCGTAAGCGCGTATTGCCTGATTGATGTGGTGAGCGATCTCCGAGTTTTCGGGATCGGAGAGGTTGTTTATCCCAAAGAATTCCTCTGCCTTTTGAGCCCCCTTAGGTGTTAGAATTGCATTATTTGCTTTTTCGTCAACAATATAGTCCGCATCGATATCGTCATAGCTTTCCTTGGAGTCCATTTCCTTGATAACGAACTTGCGAAGCTTTCTGGCAAAGGCATCTGCTCTGTCGTACATATCAGTAGACTTCTCGCCCGCACCTGAAATTATAAGAGGCGTTCTTGCTTCGTCAATAAGAATGGAGTCGACCTCGTCAACGATTGCGTAGTTGTGTCCGCGCTGTACCATTCTGTCCTTATAAACGACCATGTTGTCGCGTAGGTAGTCGAAGCCGAACTCGTTATTTGTACCGTAGGTAATATCGGCAAGGTAAGCCTGCTTTTTCTCATCGGGAGAAAGTCCGTGTACGACAAGACCTGTGGTAAGTCCCATAAATTCATAAACTCTGCCCATTTCCTCACTGTCGCGGCGTGCAAGATAGTCGTTTACGGTAACAACGTGAACACCCTTACCACTAAGCGCGTTAAGATATGCGGGCATGGTTGCAACAAGTGTTTTACCCTCACCTGTTTTCATTTCGGCAATTCTGCCTTGATGTAAAATTATACCGCCGATAAGCTGCACGCGGAAAGGACGCTTTCCGAGTATTCGATCGTCCGCCTCGCGTATTGCCGCAAAAGCGTCAGCCATTATATCCTCAAGTGTCTCACCGTTTGCAAGGCGCTCCTTGAGCACATTGGTTGTATTTGAAAGCTCCTCATTTGACATCTCGGCATACTTCGGCGCAAGCGATTCGATATAATCCACAAACTTCTCTATTTTCTTGAGTTGTCTGTCACTGTAAGAGCCAAAAATTTTATTTATAAGTCCCATTACGACCTCCACACAATTATTCATATTATTATACAACATTTTTCCGATTTTTTCAAGTGCTATATAATATATCTTCTACACTCTTTTGTAAACTTTTTTCATTTGACTTGAAAATCGAACAAAAAAATACTATAATATAGTCATAAAAACACGATTGGAAGCTACTATGTATAGAATTAACATTGTTTTACACGAACCGGAAATCCCACAAAACACCGGAAATATTGCTCGCACATGCGCCGCTACCGGCGCTTCTCTGCATATTATTCGACCTATGGGATTTAATATTGACGACAAAAAGCTCAAGCGTGCAGGACTTGACTACTGGGATAAGCTCGATATAACCTATTACGACAGCTATGAGCATTTTCTTTCGGAGCGCCCCCTTGCAAGGACTAATACATATTATTTTTCAACCAAGGCACCACATTCGTATACCGAGATCGACTATCCCGACGACGTATACATAATGTTCGGTAAGGAAACAAAGGGTATCCCCGAGGATATACTCTATGACAACAAGGATCACTGCGTTCGTATTCCCATGAGAGATACCATCCGTTCTCTTAATCTTTCTAATTCTGCGGCTATTGCCGTATATGAAATAATACGTCAAAAAGGCTTTGACGGACTTATTCCTCAAGGCAACCTAACGAGCAAGGAATGGTAAAAAATGAAGAAAGTTTTAGTTGCAATGAGCGGTGGTGTTGACAGCGCTGTAGCCGCTTATTTGATAAAAAGTCAAGGCTTTGACGCGGGCGGTATAACCATGCGCGTTTGGTCTGACGGCGAGGTAATAAGCGATAGTGAGAACACGTCGCCCGACCAAAATTGCACCGATGCAAAGCTGATTGCCGACGCGCTTCAAATGCCACACTATACAATTGCGCTTGGAGAAAGCTTCAAAAGATGCGTAGTTGATAAATTCATTGACGATTACAAAAACGGACTTACGCCAAATCCATGCGTTGAGTGTAATAAATTTATAAAATTTGGTAAACTATTTGATGCTGCGATTTCTTTGGGATATGACGGTATAGCAACAGGACATTATGCAAGAATAGAGCAAGACGGAAGCAAAAAGCTTTTTTTAAAGAAAGCAGCCGACGAATCAAAGGATCAGTCTTATTTTTTGTGGTCCATAGATAAAAATAAGTTGCCATACATTAAATTTCCTCTTGGCGAGTATACGAAGCCGCAAGTTCGTGAACTTGCTAAAGCACAAGGCTTTTCCATTGCACACCGCTCTGACAGTCAGGATATATGCTTTATCAACGACGGAGATTATGCTTCGTTTATATCGACACATTCTTCTTATACCTTCTCTGACGGAGATTTTCTGGATATTGATGGCAACAAGGTGGGTAAACATAGCGGTATAATTAATTATACCGTCGGTCAGCGCAAGGGACTCGGAGTCGCGTTCGGTGTTCCTATGTTTGTAAAAGGAAAGGATGCCAGACGTAATACCGTAACGCTGTGCACAAATGAACAACTTTTCGGTACGGAGCTTATCGCAAATAGGATAAATCTTCTCTCCGACGTATCCTTCGATACCCCCATACGCATTCAAGCAAAGATACGTTACAGACATACTCCCGCAACAGCAACCGTTGTTCGCACCTCTGATGATACCTTGAACGTAAAATTTGATATTCCCCAAAGGGCTATCGCTCCCGGGCAGTCTGTCGTTTTCTACGATGGAGATACAGTTCTCGGTGGCGGCATTATCATATAAAAACAAAAAACATCCCGACGTAAGTCAGCGCGCAAAACGCGGTCCTTTCGTCGGGTTATTTTTATTCAAATTTCGTCATATTCTGTCTGAGAAGCTCGGTACGCATTATGGAATACCATTCTTCCCTCGCATCTCCGCTCATAATACCCAGCTTTTGTTTTAACGCAGTCATGAGCATTTCGGGATTTAAATATTCAGTTGAGGAAGCGGACAGTACACAGTTGATTTTCACCGTGCTCCGCTCACTGTCAAATGAAGTATTTACTGAATAAATGAGAGGAATTATGTCTATTTCCTTTTCTCCGGATTTGGTCTTTTTGGTAAGCATAACGGGAGACGTTGTCAGCACACTCTGAATTTCCTCTGCCATTTTCTCATTCGCACCTTGCGTATAAATTTCCACGTCATAGCACGCTCCGGCTATTTCTGAAAAATCATGACTTGGAAAATATGCATCCGTAACATAAAGCTCATCTGTAAGCTCTGCGTTAAGCCGCTTCATAATCTCCTCACACGGCATTTCTCTGTCGATTTTAATATCAAGATATTCGCATACGCTTTGAGCACCGATGCTAAGTGGGGTAGAAAACACCATTTTTATATGAGGATTGAAGCCCTTGGTGTACCATACGGGTAGGCACGCACGCGATATTACGCGGTTAAACGTTCTTTGCAGATCGAGATGCGAGATATATTGCAAACTTCCCGTCTTTCTGAACTTCAGTCTGACAGTAACCGGTCTTTCGAGCGCAGGAAGTGCATTTAAGCGTTTTTTTTCAAGTAACTTGTTGTTTTTTATTTCTTCGGACAGCACGTGCGCTCACCCCCAAGTCTGTTAGCTCCGCAACCGCTGCAATGCTCGCGGCAATTGGGAGTTGTATTCTCTGCATACGCCTTATCACGCTCACGACGGAGAAATTCCTTGGTAACACCGCAATCAATGATATCCCAAGGCAAAATCTCGTCGAGACCAAACTTTCTGTTTGCGTAGAACGCCGGATCAATACCGCATCTTTCAAACACGGAGATCCACTTGTCGTAATCGAAGCATTCATCCCACGCATCAAACTTAAAGCCCTCGTCAGCAGCAAGCGCAAGTGCGGGAGCAAGTCGTCGGTCCCCTCTTGCAAGGACTGCTTCAATACGGCTGACCTTTGCATCGTGATGGGTGTATCTTATCTTTTTGTCGGTTATCTGCGAACCAAGGTACTCCTGCTTTTCAGCAAGCATTTCCATAGTATCCTGCGCCTCCCATTGGAACGGCGTAAAGGGCTTGGGGATAAAGCAGGAAACGCTGATAGTAACCTGCGGCTTCTTTGCGCGGTTTCTGTTCGGACAACGGTAATACTCATCTATAACGTGAGAAGCAAGCTCGGCAATTCCCTTTAAGTCGTCGTAAGTTTCCGTAGGGAGTCCTGACATAAAGTAGAGCTTTACTGTGTTTTTACCAGCCTCAAACGCAACGTTCACGGCGCGCATAAGGTCCTCCTCGCGAACGTTTTTATTTATTACGTCGCGCAGTCTTTGTGTTCCCGCCTCAGGCGCAAACGTGAGAGATGAAGAACGAACGGATGCTATTTTATCCATAAGCTCCTTTGTAAAGCTGTCCACTCTGAGTGACGGCAACGAAAGACTTACCATATTATCGTCAGTCCACCCAAGAAGCATATCGGTAAGCTCGGGAAGCTCTGTATAATCACTTATAGAAAGCGATGTCAGAGATATTTCGTCATATCCCGTAGCTTCGTAGAGACACTTAGCTTGCTCGTTAAGTACATCGGGAGATTTTTCACGTACGGGACGGTAAATTATTCCCGCCTGACAGAAACGGCAACCGCGTATACAGCCCCTGAACACCTCAAGCATAATTCTGTCGTGAACAGTTTCGATATATGGCATTACTACCTTATCCGGAAAATATGACTTATCCATGTCTGTCATAATACGCTTTTGAATTTTTGTGGGTATATCGTCATATTTTGGTGTGTAAGCTTTTATGGTGCCGTCATCATTATACGTAACCTCATAAAGTGACGGAACGTATATTCCCGTTATGGTTTTTGCCGCCTCGTGAAGATAATCTGACTTTGTATATCTTCCCTCGTCCTTCATTTTTATGTAAAGGCGGCAAAGCTCCGGTAGCATTTCTTCACCCTCGCCTATGTTAAACAAGTCGAAAAAGTCAGCAACCGGCTCCGCATTGTACGCGCAAGGGCCACCGCCTATTATTATAGGCATTGAATCGTCTCTGTCCTTTGCATAAAGCGGTAGCTTTGCAAGCTTTAGCATATTCAATACGTTCGTATAGCTCATTTCATACTGAAGCGTAAAGCCTATCATATCAAATTCAGAGATAGGATCTCCGCTTTCGCATGCAGTTAACGGAATACTGTGCGCTTCCATTTTTTCCTGCATATCGAGCCACGGATTGTAGACTCTTTCACACCAAACGTCCTCCTCTTGGTTGAGAACACCATAAAGTATTCTCATGCCAAGATTGGACATTCCTATTTCATACGTATCCGGAAAACAAAACGCAAATCTCGCTTTAACCTTTTCCTTGTCCTTGATAATTTGTCCGTATTCTCCGCCGGAATACCGTCCCGGCTTTGAGACTGATTTTAAAATCGTACTAATTTGATTATTCATTTGATATCACTCTGTTTCTTCTGTTCTTTTTGGGGTAGATTTGTTTATTCTTTTGGTTTCTTCTTTTTGCTGCCTGGCAATACGCTTCGTATTCTCTTTTTCAAGCTCCGAGTACAGTGCATCAACTGTAAAATATTTAGATGTTGGCAACAGAGTAAAGGTTAGCACAAGCATTGCAATCAATTCGGACATTAAATACAAAAGAACGTACAGCTGATTTACGTATTCTACTATACCGAAAATCAAAAGCAGTGTGGCAATAATCGCACCGGTTAGAGAAAATGCAATCGCAATTTTTTGAGATATGCTGTCAAGCCTCTTCAGCCTTTTGAGCCATACAACTACCTCTGCAAGCTTGAGTCGTGAGCCGCAAGAAATAACACCGTCAGCCTCACTTCTGTATCTATTCGTTTTATCCGATGCAAAATCCTCCGAATTTTTATGTACAACGCTTATAGGAGAGCTTCCTATTGTTCTTGAATCTGAAAGCATAGCACTGTTAATCAGTGGGTCGTAGGTTTGTATAGCGCAAGACACGCCCTCAGCATTAAGTCTCTCTGCAAGCATTTCGAAAACAGGCTCAGTTTCGTATTTAACGCTCAGCTTTGCGCTAATCTTTCCATTCAGAGAAACGCACAAGGTTGATCTACCGTTATCCTTTTCGTTGGGCGGAAAATTAAGACCGTATCTCTGCATAAACGATGCTTCTCCGACAATCAAGTTGTGCTTTTTATCAATTATCGCTTCGATACCGTTTTTAGTTATACGCTTTATAGCAACGTTTTGGAATTTGAAAACGTCCGGAAGGTTCATTTTCATTCCCGAAAGAGGACCTCCGATCTTCGAATAAAGTGCATCAATACAACCGAGTACCAGATATCCGACAGACGTGTCGTACATTGCAATTCCAACGTCCTCGGTCTTACACTTTTTAAACATATGAAGATCGTTAAATACAAATACGTGACAGTCTCCGTACTTCTTGACCGCTTCTGTTCCTGCAAATGCGCTTCCCCTTTTGGTAAGCTTTATCATAGCCACGGTATACGGTAGGATTTCCGTAAATATAAGAACTACCGGCAAAATAGCATAAACGCACACGATAAAAGCTGCTGTGGACGTATAAGCGGATGCACCGAGTATTGCGGCAACAACAGATGCAATAATTCCAACGATAAGAACGGGAACAGTAAGCAGAGTCAACAGCTTATTCTTTTTGTGCTTAGCTCTCATGCTTCTGAAAAATCCGTTCGGGAAATCAATACCCTTTATTGAATAAATATTCTTGTCTTCTTCCAGCCCTCCATCGTACATTTTTTCGCCAATTCCACCGTGGCGGCATTCTTTTACCATCGTATATTTCTTAGCGTTAGATGAATATACTCCGAACGCTTTCATTTCGAGTACTACGTTAAGATAATCGGCTCCCGCCAAAAGCGCCGTTATAATTACTGCAAGCGCATTGTACATTGAGGGCAAGGGATCTCCCGTAACACTCAAAATTATTACTGTTATTGTATCGTATACGGCAGTAAGACCAAGTATAAGTGCGATTATTGAATGCGTATTTGGAGTGAGCGAAAATGCTCTTTTGAGTCCATTCCACAGCTTTTTATAATATATAGCAGCAGCAAAGGAGACAAACTGAAGTCCTATCAATGCATAAACAGCGGGAAATTCAACGTAGCTTAAAACTCCCGCCAGCTCCACACCAAATGTCGGAAGCAGTTCAAAAATCAGAGTCACTATAGCAATAAACGAGCAACCCAGCGTTGAAATAAGAGAATTAGTATGATTTTTTCGGTATCGCGTTTGTATATCGTCATTTTGTCCAAAATCGACGTATTCCTTTTCTTCAAAATCCTTCGATTGCACCGACTCAACCTCGGTCGAATCCTCAAATTTGAGAAAATCATCTACTTTTTCGTCACCAATAGTCTTTTCAAGCTCCTGCTTTTCACAGAACTGCATCATAAGATTTATAGTGGAAAGATCAAGCTCTTCTTCGGGAGAAATTGGAGCTTCTTCAAACGTAGAAACGTTTTCCGAAATATTTGAGATATCTTCTTCAGATGATTCTTCACGAATATCGGATTTATCAACGGTTGAATTATATATTTCTTCCGTTGTAAAATCAATTCCTGTTTTTCTCATCGAAGCCAAAAAGGTTTCGTGTTTTTCTTCAACAACGGAAGCATTATCAGACTTGAGCTGTTCTACCGTATCTTCTTTAAATTCTGGTTCCGGCCCATGCTCATTATTTGAACTTTGTTCGAATTCTTCGATCAGTACTACATCATCATTTTCTGTATCAATCTCGTCGTCAAGACTTTTATCTGCATATATCTGTTCCTGCTCGCTAAATTCTGGAGTATCGAAATCGGGCGTTATTTCTTCAAGTATAGGCTCTATTGAAGAAATAAGCTCCTCTCCGTAATCCTCAGTCACCTTTTCTTCTCCGTATGGATGTGTTGCGTCAAACAAAATCTCATTGGAAATTTCTTCACTGACGTATTCTTCGTCAATATCTTCTTGTATGAATTCTTCTTTACGTATGGGTGACATTGCAGCTATAAGCTCGTCAACGTTATTATCCGGAATATCTTCGAGCTCAGCATCATCAAAATCTTGTTGCTCGCAGTCATTTTCCTCAAGCTCCGCTGATTCCATTTCCTCAACAATTACACCTACGCCATCATGAAGCTCCTCGGATTCAAAAGAAACATTTTCTTCGGGATTATCATCTTCTTGCGACAAAACAGCTTCAGCTAAAAATTCGTCATCGATTAAATAACTTTCCGAGGATTCTGCATCCTCTACTTCATAAGTATCGGAAGAATTTATATATTGATTTTTAAGCTGCTCCTGTAAAGCCTCGTTCGAGATATTTGTGCCAAAATCTAAGTCGTCCGATTTCGAAATTTCTGATGACTCGTTAGAAACGGAATCCTTAAGAAGCTTCAAAATATCGTCAATGTTCTGTTCTTTACTCATACTTCCTCCAAAAATCAGGATAGTCTGTGTTGCTTTGCTACCTCTGCAAGAATTACAGCTGCCGCTGTCGATACGTTAAAGGAATTTACGCGACCGTACATTGGGATAGACGTAATATAATCCGACTTTTCCTTGAGCAATCTTGATACTCCATCTCCCTCACTTCCAAGAACAATAGCACAAGGACATTTGAAATCGGTATTGTAATATGCGTCCCCGCCGGCTTCTGCTGCAAATACCCATATTCCCTTTTGACGTAACGTATCAACAGTAGATGCAAGATTGGTCACCTTTGCTATTGCAAGATGCTCAATAGCACCGCAGGACGCCTTTGTTACAACAGGAGTCAGTCCAACTGCACGACGCTTTGGAATAATAAGTCCGTGTGCTCCTACCCCCTCAGCGCATCTTATCAGTGCGCCAAGATTATGAGGGTCCGTAATACCGTCAGCAATAACGATAAAAGGTCTTTCTCCTCTTTCATCAGCAATCTTTAAAATATCGTCAACGGTACAATACTCCTTCTCTGCAGCCATTGCCACTATACCTTGGTGTGTGGCGAATGCCGTCATTTTATCAAGCTTGGCTTTCTCGACCTCGACTACGGGAATATGCCTTTCAATTGCCTCTGAAACGAGCACCACGATAGAGCCCTCACGCTCTCCGCGCTGAACAAAAATTTTATCTATGTCACGCCCGGATTTCAAAAGCTCTCTAACAGCATTTCTACCAACGATAAGTCCTTCGTTGACAGGCTCATCATGGATATTTTTATTGTTGCGGTGATCGTTAAATTTTCCGCGCTCATTTTTATTACCTTTAAATTTTTTGTTTTCCATAAGTACTCCAAAGCAAAAATATATACATAGTACATTATATCACAAAAAAAGATTTTTGTATATACTTTTTTTGTTTTTTAAGAGCAAAAAACGCAAAAAACACTGCAAATCGTAAAAATCCGCAGTGTTTTTATAAGCATTATCAAAATCAACCCTGTGAAGAGTAGTTGGGAGCTTCTTTGGTAATATTGATATCGTGAGGATGAGACTCGCGAAGACCTGCACCGGTAATGCGAACGAATTTTGCATTTCTTCTGAGGCTTTCAATATCGGGAGTTCCGCAGTAACCCATACCGGAACGAAGTCCACCCATGAGCTGATATACCGTGTCAGCAAGCGCGCCCTTAAAGGGTACGCGTCCTTCAACACCCTCGGGAACAAGCTTCTTGTTGTTCTCCTGGAAATATCTGTCCTTGGAGCCGCTTTCCATAGCAGCTATGGAGCCCATTCCGCGGTAAACCTTAAAGCGTCTTCCCTGATAAAGCTCCTCGCTTCCGGGGCTTTCCTCGCATCCTGCAAAGAGTGAGCCGATCATTACGGTGCAAGCACCTGCCGCGAGAGCCTTTACAAGGTCTCCACTGTACTTAAGACCACCGTCAGCAATTACGGGAATATTGTACTTATCAGCAACCTCTGCTGCATCGCAAATAGCCGTTACCTGAGGAACGCCGATACCTGCTACGACACGAGTCGTACAGATAGAGCCGGGACCGATACCTACCTTAATAGCATCAGCGCCTGCCGTAATAAGATCGTAAGCAGCCTCTCCGGTTGCTATATTACCTGCTATAAGCTGGCACTCGGGGAATGCATTCTTAACCTCGTAAATCTTCTTCATAATATTTTGAGAATGTCCGTGAGCGGAGTCAAGTACAAGGTAGTCAGCGCCCGCAGCCAAAAGTGCACCTGCTCTGTCAAGCGCATCCTTAGTAACACCGATAGCCGCACCGCAGATAAGACGTCCGCGCTCGTCCTTGGCGGAGTTAGGATACTTGGTAGCCTTCTCAATATCCTTAATTGTAATAAGTCCCTTGAGTACGTTATCCTTGTCAACAAGAGGAAGCTTTTCTATCTTGTGCTTGCGAAGAATTTCCTGCGCTTCGGGAAGAGTAGTTCCTTCGGGAGCGGTAACGAGGTTGTCCTTCGTCATAACGTCTGCAATACGTACGTTATAGTCAACCAAGAAACGCATATCACGGTTGGTTATAATTCCTATAACTCGCTTGTTTTCGTCACAAACAGGAACGCCCGAGATCTTAAACTTTCTCATGAGCTGCTCTGCTTCGTAAACATAATTGTCTGCACCAAGGAAAATGGGGTTGGTGATAACGCCGTTTTCACTTCTCTTAACTCTGTCAACATTGTCTGCCTGCGCATCAATTGACATATTCTTATGAATGGTTCCCGCGCCACCCTCACGTGCAATAGCAATCGCAAGGTTTGCTTCGGTTACCGTATCCATAGCCGCACTAAGAACGGGAATGTTCAACGTGATTTTGTTGGTAAGTCTTGTTTTGAGTGAAACGTCTGCGGGAAGTACGTCACTTTTTGCGGGTACGAGAAGTACGTCGTCAAAGGTAAGTGCTTCCTTGATAAATTTGGTACTGTAATCCATAAATCCCTCCCTGCCGTGGTGCAACACAGCTAATCATAATTTATTAGGAAATATTATACCAAATTATTCGACTCTTGTCAACTGTTTTACAAAGATTTTTCTTCGTCAAAAGCACCTTTTTTAAAGTTATTTTATATATAAATTCAAAAAGTTGCATATAGTTTAGTACAATTTATGGGAGCAAGAAATGAATAGATTAAGACGATTTATAATGAACGGCGCGTTAATGGCAGTAGTTACGCTTCTTATACGCTCCGTTTCTATGGCTTTTAACGTTTACATATCAAATAGGATCGGCGCGGTTGCTATGGGACTTTTTTCACTCATTTCAACCGTTTACGGCTTTGGAATAACCTTTGCTACCTCAGGAATAAACCTTGCCACGACGCGAATCGTAGCGGAGGCTTTGGGAGACACCTCAGAATCGGACGAAAAAGGAGTGCCGGCACAAAAGCGCAATGAGGTTAGAAAAATATTATTCCGTTGTGTTCTTTACGCCGTGTTCTTTAGCGGTATCGCAACGGTGGTGCTTTTTTTATTTTCCTCAAATATCGGTATTGGAATTTTACGCGACGAGCGAACTGTTTTGCCGCTTAAGGTGCTTTCTCTGACGTTTGTTCCAATATCGGTGTCCTCTGTGCTCGGCGGATATTTTTCGGCGGTAAGACACGTATACAAAAACGCCGTTACGCAAATTCTCGGACAAGGAATAAGAATTTTTGCATGTATCGCTTTTCTTTCTCTTTGGAGTGCGAAGGACACCGAAAGTGCCTGCCTTGCAGTAATATGCGGCGGTGCGCTTTCCGAGCTTTTTTCATTTCTTATCGGTTTAGTGCTTTACCTGAAGGAACGAAAAAAAGCACCCTTAGGCTCACCTACCTCGTCAGGCAGGTCAATCACGAAAAAGGTGCTTGAAAATGCGCTCCCGCTTGCATTCAGCGCTTATATGCGGTCTGCGCTTATAACGATTGAGCATATTCTTATTCCCATAGGTCTTGAAAAAAGCGGCAGCTCGCGTGATGTATCCTTGGCAGCCTACGGGACGGTTGGCAGCATGGTTTTTCCGCTTGTTTTGTTTCCTGCCGCAATAAGTGCATCATTTGCAGGGCTTCTTATTCCTGAGGTTGCGGAATCGTATGCTATCTGTGATGAAAGAAGAATAAAGGGTATAGTTTCCACAGTGCTTGAAACAGTACTGATATTTTCAATAGGATGTGCAGGCGTAATAATGAGTTTTTCACTAAAGCTTGGAGAAACCGTTTATCCCGAAGCCACAGACGCAGGCAAGTATATCCTTATGATTGCCCCGCTTATTCCCGTAATGTATCTTGATACCGCTGTGGACGCTATGCTAAAGGGTATGGGAGAGCACGTATACTCGATGGTAGTTAATATTATTGACGCTCTTATATCGGTTATACTTGTGGCAATTCTTCTTCCCGGAATGGGCATTATGGGATACATAGTTACCGTTTATTTTACTGAGATACTCAATGGAGTTTTGAGCATAACGCGTTTGCTAATGAAAAGCCGGGTAAAAACGCACGTGCTGCTATGGATTGGCAGACCGCTGGTGTGTATAGTTGCGGCAACACAACTTGTAAACTTCTTGTTTGGAAAAGTATTTTCAGTAAATAACGTATGGGTACTTATTGTTGTTTCTTCGCTTTTGTACGTAGTTTTTCTAATTCTTTGCCGAGGAATAAAAGTAGAAAAAGTGATTAAAAGTGTAAAATATATTCTTAAATCATAACTTAAACACAAGCGCTTGAGAGATTTTTCGTTTCTATGAACTTCACCAAAGCAAAAGACAGAGGTCAAACGACCTCTGTCTTTTGCTTTGGTGGAGACAGCAGAACTCGAATCTGCGACCCCTTGCATGTCAAGCAAGTACTCTAACCAACTGAGCTATGCCTCCGTAACGGATGATATTATATCATACTTTTTTCCATTTTGCAATACTTTTTTTGAAAAACAGTTGAAAAAAGTTAGATTTCATATTATAATATACTTATGCATTATTAACTACGGAGGAACCGTTGTAATTGAAACCGTTACTTAAATTTTTTAAGGGGTACAGAGTTCAGTCGGTGCTTGCCCCGCTTTTTAAATGTCTTGAAGCAATATTCGAGCTGTTAGTTCCATTGGCGGTTACAAGAATTATTGACGTAGGTATCGGACAAAATGATACTCGCACTGTTTTTTTGATGTGTGGAGTTATGCTTTTGCTCGGTATTGTCGGATTGATTTCCGCTATCTGCGCGCAGTACTTTTCAGCAAAAACTGCCGTTGGCGTTTCTACTAAAATTCGCAGTGAGCTTTTTGCGCATATTCAAACATTCAGCTATGCGGATACGGATAATCTCGGTACGTCAACTCTTATTACGAGAATGACGGGAGACATAAATTCCGTCCAAACGGGAATAAATATGTTTTTGCGTCTGTTTATGCGCTCCCCTTTTATCGTTTTCGGTGCTATGATAATGGCATTTACGATAGACGTGCGCTTAGCTCTGATTTTTGCTGTTACAATACCGCTTTTGGCAATTGTCGTGTTCGGCATTATGCTTATAAGCATTCCGATTTTAAAAAAATCGCAATCAAGTCTTGACTCCGTGCTTGGCAAGGTCCGCTCTAACTTCAACGGTACAAGAGTCGTAAGAGCATTTAATCGCGAGGTTGAAGAAACTGCTGATTTTGACGAAAAAAACAACAAGCTTACAAAAATTCAGATGTTTGCAGGTCGTATTTCTGCCCTCATGAATCCCCTTACCTACGTAATTATAAATTTTGCGGTCATTATCCTTATCCGTTCCGGTGCATTAAAGGTGGACTCGGGGGATATAACCCAAGGTGAGCTTGTAGCACTCTATAACTACATGTCACAAATTTTAGTTGAGCTTATAAAGCTTGCCTCGCTTATAATAACCTTGACTAAAGCTGCAGCAAGCGCTTCGCGCGTGTCCGCCATACTTACGATGCCCGAAGAGCAAAGAAAAGAGGCTGATATAAAAACTTGTGACGACGGCAGCACGGTTAAATTTGAAAACGTTTCTTTTGCTTATAGCGAGCACGGAGACTGTGCTATTGAAGGCATAAGCTTTTCTGTATCAAAAGGACAAAAGGTAGGAATAATAGGCGGAACAGGCTCGGGAAAGAGTACACTTGCAACTCTAATTCCCGGACTTTACTCTCCAAAGAGCGGTAACGTATTCATAAACGGAAAAAATACCGCCGAATACCAAAAAGACGAGCTTTGCAATATTGTCGGCATAGTTCCGCAAAATCCAAGGCTTTTTAAAGGCAGTGTTCGTTCAAATCTTGAATGGGGTAATCCCGAAGCTACCGACAACGAAGCTTGGGATGCGTTAAAGCTTGCACAGGCAATGGAGTTTATTGCCGAAAAAGGCGGACTTGATACTGAAGTGACACAAAACGGAAATAATTTTTCGGGCGGTCAGCGCCAAAGACTAACGATTGCAAGAGCACTAATGAAACAACCCGAAATTCTGATTTTAGACGATTCGACGTCAGCGCTTGACTTTTTGACGGAATCAAAGCTCTTCTCTGCTCTTTCAAGGCTTGAATATAATCCGACGGTATTTATCGTGTCTCAAAGAGCTGCATCGCTTATGAATGCAGATATTATACTTGTTCTCGATGACGGAAATCTTGTTGGAACCGGGAAGCACGAGGAGCTTTTAGCAACGTGTGATGTATACCGCGACATCTATTACTCACAGTTTCCAAAAGGAGGTGAGCAATGATGAAGTCAAATAAAGGCAACGCAAAGACCTTCTTTAAAATTCTTAAATATCTCAGGTTTTACAAGATACACTTCATTTTATCTCTCGTATTTACGGCAATATCCGTTGCTCTCACTCTATACGTTCCAATTCTTGTCGGTCAAGCAATAGATCACGCAGTCGATAAGGGTGCGGTAAACCATGAAGCAATTTATCTGATACTTATAAAAATAGGCGCATGTGTATTGATAACAGCATTGTTGCAATGGTTAATAAACGTGCTCAATAACCGCATGACCTACGGAATCGTAAGAAGTATACGACACGAGGCATTTGTAAAGCTTCAGAGCTTCCCTGTCTCCTATATCGACTCACGCACTACGGGCGAGGTGGTAAGCAGAATTATTACTGATACCGACCAATTCGCGGACGGACTTCTGCTAGGATTTACACAGTTTTTCAGCAGCATTATAACTATCGTCGGAACTTTGGTGTTTATGTTTATCATAAATATACCCATAACCCTATTAGTTATATGC
This sequence comes from Oscillospiraceae bacterium, assembly GCA_015065365.1. Classification (GTDB taxonomy): domain Bacteria; phylum Bacillota; class Clostridia; order Oscillospirales; family CAG-272; genus HGM12713. Next base: position 15,194 of record SVQL01000040.1, read on the forward strand.
CTCACTCCTCTGTCATTTTTCGTTGCTTCATTTATAGCTAAAAGAACGTATTCGATGTTCAAGCTTCAGTCGGAAATTCGAGGTGAGCAGACCTCTCTTATTGACGAGGCGATATCGGGGCATAAGCTTGTACTTGCATTCAACAGAGAGAAATTTGCAATTGACGATTTTAACGAAATAAACGATAGACTCGGCAAAGCATCGGTAAAGGCGATATTCTTTTCATCTATCACTAATCCCTCTACACGATTTGTTAACGCCACAGTCTACGCTCTCGTTGCGCTTTGCGGAGCGCTCGAACACATAAGCTTCCCTGCTGCTTTGAGCGTAGGTATGCTCTCGAGCTTCCTTGCGTACTCAACTCAGTACACAAAGCCCTTCAATGAGATTTCGGGAGTTATCACGGAGCTTCAAAACTCAATTGCATGCGCACAGCGCGTATTTGAGCTTATTGAATCCCCCACTCTCAAAGAAGAAGCACGAGGCGAAAATGCAGATTTCAAGGGTAACGTCGAATTCAAGAACGTATGCTTCTCGTACACCGACGATCAAGTGCTTATAAAAGATTTCAATTTGTCGGTAGAGGCAGGACAGCATATAGCAATAGTCGGGCCTACGGGTTGCGGAAAAACTACGCTTATAAATCTTCTTATGCGTTTTTACGACGTGAGATCGGGCGAGATACTTCTTGACGGAAGAAATATAAAGGATATTTCCCGCCACACTTTGCGCGATACATTTGGAATGGTTTTGCAGGACACGTGGCTCTCTGCGGGAACGATAAAGGACAACATCAGATTCGGTAAACCGTCTGCAACCGACGAGGAGATCATAGCCGCAGCAAAGGCGGCGCACGCTCACAGCTTTATAAGAAAGCTTCCGTCGGGATACGACACTGTTATAGGTGAGGACGGCGGTACGCTCTCGCAAGGTCAAAAGCAGCTTCTTTGCATTGCAAGAGTTATCCTCTCCAATCCCGAAATGCTCATACTTGACGAGGCAACGTCCTCAATAGATACGAGAACGGAAATACGCATACAAAAGGCATTTACGTCTATGATGGACGGTAAGACCTCGTTTATTGTCGCGCACCGTCTATCAACAATTCTCGAAGCAGATAAGATCCTCGTTATGAACGAGGGGAATATTATCGAGCAAGGCACACACAAGGAGCTTCTTGCAATGAACGGCTTCTACACAAAGCTTTATTACAATCAATTTGCTAACAACGCAAACTAAATATAGAATGCGGCTGAAAATCAGCCGCTTTCTTCTTGCTTTTTCTTCCATTCAATATAGTTAAAATGCTCCCTGCATGCTCTGTTATATTGTTTATCCGTGCGACTTATTCCCGAAAACGTGTCCTTCTTCAAAAGATTATTATAAAACGGAAGCGT
>SVQL01000041.1 GCA_015065365.1 Oscillospiraceae bacterium
TGTATACTATTTTAACAACGAACGACTTTCTTCTAAATTGAACTACAAAACCCCTGTTCAATTTAGAATCGAACAGGGGTTTTAATAATTTGTGGTTTTTGTGTCTACTTTCTATTGACAACTTCACTAAGCCGGTGGTTATGACTGCACAACGAAAAGCCTTCTCCCGTGGAGTAGGCTTACTGAAAATAAACCTCGTGCGACATAATTTCATTTGTGCGTTGCGGTTGTTTTGCGTTATGCGGACAGTCGAGGACGCCTGTCCCTACATACATAAAAATATCATCGCTTTTGTATTTTGATTAAGATTTAAAACAAATAATATTTTAAAGAACAAATCTCATTTAAATACTTGTAGGGACAGGCGTCCTCGACTGTCCGTTATAATGTTATAATTATAAATAAAAAGAAAGTCGTCGGTACGTAGGGTCCGACGACTTTCTTCCTACTTTTCTTTTGAAAAAGAAAAGGTAGGCAAAAGAAAACTGTACAAAATATCAAGTATATTTTCGTGTGAAGTTTTTTGGCTCCACCTTTTTTCAAAAAAGGTGGACGCGTCCTATATCTTCTTAAGCTTTGCGAAGCTGCCCATGAGCTTTTTAGTGCCTGCGTTGTCGAAAACGACTTCATAGAGAACGTCTGCGCCCATAGGCTTAACGGAGAATATCTCTCCCTCTCCGAACACTCTGTGCCATACTCTATCACCCTCATTAAGCATAACGAGCGGTGCGCGCGGCGTAGGCTTTGGCGGCTCGACGGGACGCGAATACGTGCTTGAGCCGTAATCCTCGCGAGCGGAATAGTAGGTCTTTACCTTGGGCTTCTGATAGGTGTATGCAAAGGTATCAAACTCGGGCGTTTCGTCGCATATAAGCTCGTCGGGAATTTCCGTAACGAAACGGGACAAGGGATTATAAGATGTCTGATTATATAACATACGGTTGCGCGTATGAGTTATGTATATCTTATCCTTAGCGCGGGTAATTGCGACGTATGCAAGCCTGCGCTCCTCCTCCATATCCTCAACGCTTGCCGAGTTTATATTCTGCGTACCGGGAAATACTCCCTCCTCCATTGCAGGCAGGAACACCACGGGAAACTCCAAGCCCTTTGCGGAGTGAACTGTCATAAGCACGACTGCATCAGCCTCTCCGTCGTACTTATCGACCTCGGCAACAAGAGACGTTCTTTCAAGGAACGCCCCCAATACCGTAAGCGGCGTAAGGTCGGCAACAGAACCGAAGGTATCCTTCTCGGGGTCCGAATACACGTAAGACGCGCGGTATTCATTCTCAAAATCAACAACTCCCGAAATAAACTCGTCAAGGTTGTTAAGTCTTTCTTTTTCTTCCTCGCCTGCGTCTATAAGCATCTGTCGGTATCCCGACGCATCAAGCGTTCGCATAACGAAATCATGAAGGCTTACGTCTCCGAGCAGCATATCCGAAAGCGAGTCAATCATGTGCGCAAATTCCTTTAGTCTTGGCGCAACCCTTGAGAGCGCGGCAAACTGCTCCGATCGGCGCATAACCTCAATGGGTGTCATTCCCTGCTCCGTCGCAATAGCAAACAGCGCTTCAACGCTCTTTGCGCCAAGCGCGCGTTTAGGTACGTTTATTATTCTCTTGAGTCTTTCTCTATCTGCATGGTTTATGATCACGTAAAGGTACGCAAGCACGTCCTTGATCTCCATTCGGTCGTAAAAGCTCTGCCCCGACAAAGTTACATGGGGGATTCCGCTTGCCGACATAGTTGTCTCTATGGAATTAGAAATGGCGTTAAGTCGGTATAGCACCGCTATATCGCGGTATTTGTACTTGCCGCTGATGACAAGCTCGTTTATGCGCTCGCAGATATATACCGCCTCGCTCTTTTGTGTATCGCTTCTGTTGAGCGTAATTTTGGAGTTGTCCATTCTCTCGGTAAACAGATGCTTACCCATTCTCTTTTCATTTTTAGCTATAACGGCATTTGCGGCAGATAAAATACACTCCGTTGAGCGATAGTTGCGTTCAAGACGTATGACCTGCGTTCCCACTTTTTTACCGAAATTGATTATATTTTCGACAACCGCACCGCGAAACTTATATATACTCTGGTCGTCGTCTCCAACCACCATTATATTTTTATGTACCGAGCCCAGAAGCTCTGTAAGCTTCAGCTGTGCCTCGTTGGTGTCTTGAAACTCGTCAACCGATACGTAGTGAAATTTATTCGCGTAATACTCTCTCGCCTCGGCATTATCCTTGAGTATATTTACAGCCTGCATGATAATATCGTCAAAGTCCAGCGCGTTGCTCTCCACAAGCCGCGACTGGTATTTTTTGTATATCCCCGCAATCTTTTCGCGCCTATAATCTCCGCGCACCGAAAGCGCATACATCTCGGGTGTCATAAGCGCGTTCTTTGCACGGCTAATTTCCGCTCTTACGTTCTTCAGCTGTATCGCCTTTTCGTCAACGCCCATCTCCTTCATAACTTCCTTGATTACGGATTTGGTATTATCGGTATCGTATATGGAAAAATCCGATTTATAACCTATAAAATCGGCATAACGGCGGATTATACGAACACAGACCGAGTGAAACGTACCTGCCCAGATATCGTCAACCGATACGGTGTCTCCAAGCGTCGCGGCAAGCCTTTGCCTTATTTCCTCTGCCGCCTTTTTCGTAAACGTTATGGCAAGGAAATTCCACGGTGCGCATGGGCGCTCAATAAACTCGTCAAGAACGCTCGCGAGCTGCTCGCGCGGAAGCGCCATCGCATAACGGAGCTGCTTTACGCGCTCCTCGGTAACATCCGCGGGAACGTACTCGCTGTGGTATGCGTTTCCGTATTTTATTATAAATCCCGCTCTGTTTACGAGCACCGTCGTTTTGCCGCTTCCCGCGCCCGCAAGCACCAAAAGCGAACCGTTTACAGAGAAAACGGCGCGTCTTTGCTCGGGATTGAGAAATTCGTAATATTTATCGAAAAGGCTTCTTTTTACCTCTAAATACTGTTTTTCAAGAGAGTTCATTCGTTATCTCCATCTGTGTTTTTGTCCTTCGTTAACAGTCGCAATATTCTATCACGCTGCTCTTCCTTTTCCGCTTGGAGCATACGCTCGTATGCGTCCTCGGGCTCCGTTATTTCTTCTTTTTCTTCGAGCTCGTCCGTCGCCTCTGTTCTCTTGATTTCGGGCCCGCGGCTTGCTTTCAGAGCAAATACGTCAAGGCCTTCGTTTTTTTCAAAATACGCGCTGACTCCAACCACAGCGGCGCCCAGCACAAATATTCCCACTGCAACCCAAAACATATCGAACGGCTCAAAATAAAGCTCAACGTAGTAATCAAAAAATCTTTTTGAGAAAAATATCCAGAGTGACGGCAATGAAAATATAAATATCATGGGCAACTGATAAAGGCAAAGCACGACTCTGTTTGGCACAAGTGTCACAAAAAGACGGGTAAAATACGAGCGGTTATGCCCGTCGTAAAGGTATTTTATCATCGCTATCGAGGAATATACGGCAGCCGCTGCGCCGAAAGCAAACAGAACGACGAAGGCTATAAGGAGCCAGAAGGTCGTCTGCGAAAACACAAGAGAGTCTGCCGCAATCTCCTCCGTACCAAACAATGAGCTACGCGATGTATTCCACGTTGACTCTACAAGCTTCCACAAGGACATTACGCTGTAAACTCCCTTGCTGTTTTGCATAAACAAATATTTATAGCTTTCGACAAACATAATACACACCGTAGCTATGACCGACAGCACGGGAAAGATGCATCTGAAATATATAAATGCGAGCGCACCTCTGTTTTTCTTTTTCCGTTTCATTATGTATCCTTTTGCGGCGCCTGCCGCTTCTCCTTGATTTTTTTATTTCAAATCGAACGTGTGGGGCAAAAGCTCGCATAGCTTATGCACCGTTCCGTCGGAAAGCACTACGTCAAGGCTACCGTCCGAAAACTCGGACATTACCTGACGGCAAACGCCGCACGGCATGCAACGCTCGCCATCGCTCCCGTCTGTCTTACCTCCGACAACGGCAATAGCGGAAAAATCCTTTTTGCCGTCCGCTACCGCCGAAAATATCGCTACTCTCTCGGCACAGCAGGTGGGTGTAAAGGAAGCACTCTCCACGTTACATCCAAGGTAAACGCTTCCGTCGTTACACAAAAGTGCCGCTCCTACCGAAAATCCCGAATACGGCGCATACGCCCTTTTTCTTGATCTTTTTGCAAGCTCTAAAAGCTCCGAGTATTTCATGTCTGTCTCCCAAAGACTTAAATTTTAAAGGTTTGAAATCATTGAGCGTCCCTTGCACTCAAAGGTTACTCCGAGATAGTCGGCAACAGTCGCCGCAACGTCGGAAAAAGTATTTCTCACTCCCAAGTCACGGGGAGTCATCATCGAGTTATATATAAGGCACGGAACGTCCTCGCGAGTATGGTCGGTGCTCAAGGTAAAGCAAGGATCGCAACCGTGATCTGCCGTAATTATAAGCAAGTCGTCGGGCAGGAGTCTGTCCAAAAATCCGCCAAGCCACGCATCAAATTCACAGAGTGCCTCAGCATATCCCACAGCGTTGCGTCTGTGTCCGTACAGCATATCAAAATCCACTAAATTCACAAAGCACAAGCCGTGAAAGCTGTGCTTCGCAAGCTGTGAGGTAACGCTCATTCCATCGGTGTTCGAGTGGGTATATATTGATTTTGTAAAGCCACGCCCTGCAAAAATATCGCTTATCTTGCCAACGGCAAGTGTGTCGTAGCCGTTTTCAAGAAGCGCGTCAGCAATAAGCCCTTCGGGGGGAGTTACTGAAAAATCTCTCCTATCCGCCGTGCGCTTAAAGGCTCCTACCTCACCCTCAAACGGTCTTGCGATAACCCGTCCTATTCCAAGCTTCTCGCCCTTCATAAAATTGCGCACCCTTTGGCAGTATCCGTAAAGCTTATCAAGCGGAATAACATCCGTATGCGCCGCTATCTGCAAAACGCTGTCAGCAGATGTATAAACGATGGGCTTGCCGCACTTCACGTGCTCCTCGCCGTAGTCGCAGAGCACCTGAGTGCCCGAATACGGCTTGTTGCAAAGTATCTTCCTGCCGAATATACGGCAGAGCTCGTCCGTTACCTCTGTGGGAAATCCGTCGGGAAAGGTTGGTAAAGGAGATGCCGAGATATGCCCCGCAATTTCCCAATGCCCTACTGTCGTATCCTTTCCCGCCGATGCCTCGCGTAGGCGGGCAAAGCTCGCCGAGGGATTTGGCGCTTTTCCAAGAAATTCAAGTCCGTCTATATTACCAAGTCCAAGCTTAATTAGATTCGGAATACGCAATTTCCCCGTTTGAAAAACGCTCTTTAAGGTATGCGCTCCGACGTCGCCGAAAGCCTTCGCATCAAGTGCCTCTCCTATACCGACGCTGTCAAGGACAATCAAAAAAACACGCTTGGTAACACTCATAAAAACCTCTTATTTTTTCTGTATTTTTACCGCAAGGTCGAGTGCGAGCTTCATCATATCGGTAAAGCCGCTCATTCGCTCGTCCGACGTAGTGGACTCACCCGTAACGAGGGAGTCGGACACCGTGCATATCGCAAGCGCGCGCTTACCTGCTCTCGCCGCGTTCATATAAAGTGCCGCAGCTTCCATTTCAACGGCAAGCACGCCCATCTTCTGCCACTTGAGTCCGCCGCCGTTTTCGTCGTAAAACGTATCCGACGAAAAAAGATTCCCAACGTGATAGGAAATCCCCATTTCGTCAGCTATCTCGGTCGCCGTTTTAAGTGTGTCGAAGTCACATATAGGCGCGTACGTGCCGCCGAGAGCATACTGCTCTGCGTAGGACGAATTTGTGCATGCGCCCATACCGAAAACTATGTCCTTTACTTTTACGTTCTCCTGCAAAGCGCCTGCCGAGCCTATTCTTATTATACAGTCAACGTCAAAAAAATTATACAACTCGTAGCTGTAAATTCCTATCGAGGGCATTCCCATACCGCTTGCCATTACCGATATGCGCTCCCCTCTCCACGTTCCCGTATATCCCTGCACACCTCTTACGTTGTTAAAGAGTACGGGAGACTCGAGAAAATTCTCCGCGACGAATTTTGAGCGCAATGGATCGCCGGGCATAAGCACGACCTTGGCAATATCCGCCTCGTTCGCCTTTATATGAGGTGTAGGTGTATTTTTGTTTGACATATACGTTCTCCTTTATAGGATTATTTTTGCACAACGCCTTCCATATAGTAGGATGCTTCCATATCCGCAACGCAAAGAGAGAATGCAAGCGGGAACATTTCAAGCGCCTTTCCAACCTGATTTGCGTCCTCGGGCCCAGAAAATCCCATGTGATATCTTATCGCGAACGCCTCGTCGCGCGTAAGCTTCATAAAGCCCGAAATTATATATACGGACTTTTCTCCGTGACCGTAAGGTAACGTATCCTCTATTGTGTAGTAAGGTACGCTCTCCCATACACCGTTCTTCTTTACGTTTCTCATTTCCGTTTTGTAAAAGTTTGTCTTGCAAAGGTCGTGTAAAAGAGCTACGATAGCAAGGCTCTCCTCACTGAAAACAAAGCCGTATTTTTCCTTAAAGCGGGGGCGCTTACAGAAATCGCAAAGGCACTCGTAAACGTTAAGGCTGTGCTCAAGAAGTCCGCCCTCATACGCTCCGTGAAATCTCGTTGACGCGGGGGCGGTAAAAAAGTCGGTTTTGCTTTCTATGTATTCAAGAAGCTTATCCGCTCCCTCGCGGGTAATGCACGAATTATAAATTGTCATAAATTTCTCTTTGTTAGTCATGTCGTACCTCGTAAATATAAAATTTTACATACACAATTATTGTATCACATTTTGTAAAATAAATCAACGTATTTTTAATGCGCGCTCATGAATTTACAAGGAGTTAATAAACTCCGGGGCTTCCCTTTGCATGTCGGAACGGAAAAGCCACGTACACACCGATAAAAACAATACCGTGTCCGAGCTTTTCAGCACGAACACGGCGCTTTAAAATATTAAACTATTTGACGGTCAGGATCAAAAGATCTCCCCACACTTGCATATTTAGCCCCTGCAAGGGTGTTGTAGGGAAGCTTTTCCCATGAGCTACTGCCCACTATTCCCTCTATTGCCTTTAGGTTCTCTTCCGTATCCGTAATATTCGGTATCAAGGGGGTACGGAAGGTGTGCGGTATTCCGCTTTGCTTTAAGTATTCGGCGTTTTCAAGTATTATCTTGTTATCAACGCCCGTGTATTTTTTATGTTGCTCACTGTCCGCAAGCTTTATATCCATATACACGAAGTCACAAAGGCTTATGACCTTTTTGAAATCCTCGCTTTTTGCATATCCCGAGGTTTCAATGGCTGTATGTACCTGACCTTTGAGTAAAGTCAAAAGCTCAACGCAAAAATCCGCTTGAAGCAAAGGCTCTCCACCCGAAAGGGTTATACCACCGCCCATTGTGTCAAAGAAGGTCTTGTGGGTAAGCAACTTTTCTGCAAGAGCTTTTGCTTCCCACCGGGCTCCTGCAACACTTATGAGATTTTTGGGGCAGACGTGTAAGCATCTGCCTACTTCCTTGCATTCCTCATGGTCACATGGAATACTGCATCTGCCGCACCCAAGACAGCCGTTAAACTTTTGGTAAAGCTCCTTCTTGGGAGAAAGTCCCTCGGGATTATGACACCACACGCAACGGAGAGGACAACCCTTTAAGAAAACGGTTGTCCTTATTCCTTCCCCGTCGTGTACGGCAAATTCCTTTATATCAAATATTAAGCCCTTCATTTTAAGCCCTATCGCCAAGCTGCTCCAATATCTGATCCTTTATCTGAACCATTCCCTTTGCAGTGGGGTGTCCCGCGATCTTTTCTATATCGTGGAGTTCAACGATCTTACCGCCGTAGTATCTTGCCGCTTCCTTCATGCCTTCCGTAACCTCGGGCTTAAGTCCCGTATTGATAATGACGACAAGCTCTGCGTTCGGCATTTCTTCCTTCACGCGCTTAAAGAAATAGCAGATACCGGGAAGAACGTTAAAAAGGTCCTCTTTCTTGAAATTATCAAACTGAACCTCTCCTACGGGAACGTTTATCCAAGAGTCGTTGGTAGCTCCCAGAACGAATACGGTATTCACATCGTTCTCCTTGAAAAAACCGTCGTTTGCCAGCTTATTGAGTCTTGCTATAAAGGACGAGGTTTCGGAGCAATCGCCCTCTCTGCCCATGTTGCATATAGTAGAGCCCGAAAAGCTGTTGTTCTGAAGCACCCTTGAATTGGTTTGAGTCATAAGAAGATGCCACCAAAGCTCCTCTGCGCTTTTAAGATCGGGCTCGCTCGTTCTCTGACCCGTGTAGTAAACGTGAAAGTCTTTAGGTACGACACCGGGGAACGTTGAGTAGCTGTCTCCAAAAATAATAATGTTATTAAAGCTCATGATTTTTTTCCTTTCATTTATACCGAATATTCCTGTCTTGCCATTACGTGGTCTTGGAAGTCTTTGTCGAGTTCTACAAAGTAAGCCGACCAACCCCAGATACGGACAACGAGCTGTCTGTATGCCTCGGGGTTTGCCTGAGCCTCTTTCATTGCGTCAAGATTTACTGCGTTGAGCTGAAGCTGATGTCCGCCACGCTTGATAAAGTACTGAATGAGCATAGCGACCTTCTTTATGCTCTCTGCGGAGTTGAATATTCCTGCCGCAAATTCAAGTGTGAGAGGTCCGCCGTTCATATTTCTCGTGAGGTCGTTTGCGGTAAAGGACTCTATATCTGTAATAGGACCGGGGATCTGCGCGAACAAGCTCGGTGAGAAGTTAGTACCGAAAGGCTCGCCTGCTCTGCGTCCGTCGGCGGTTGCGCCAAGCTCTCTTGCGTGCCACAGATAGTACATCGCCGTTCCCGTTCCTGCTCTCCACTTGCCGCCCATGCAGTTGGTATGTCCTTCAAGAGCATCGGCAAAGGACGAAAGCAGCATACCGCCGAGATCGTCGGCTTCCTTGCTTCCCGTTCCCATCTTGGGAGCTTCAAAGCGAAGCAGGTGCAAAAGCTCTGCATCATTTGCAAAGTCCGTATCAAGTGCCGCTATAAGTCTTTCGGGTGTGACTTTCTTTTCATTGTAAACGTACTTCTGTACTGCCGCCAAAGCATCAGCCGCGCAAGCGATACCGCTGCCGTGAATACCGAAGTTATTGTATCTCTTGTCGGCACGAAGCAAGTCCATAAAGGGAGACGGTACGAACCACACGTTATTTATACTCTCTCTTATCTTATCGCACTCGATCTTTATCTCGGCTTTAACCTTAGATACTATCGTATCAAAGTCTGTATTTATATTCTCTCTTATGACCTTATCCACAAGCGCGGGGAAATTGACAGCTCCGATATTTGCAATATCATTTCCAACACCGGGGATTATGAACTCCCAGCAAGCGGCAACTACGTAGTTTGAAGCGTCCTCGTGAGAATATCCGAGTCGTTCAAGCCCTTTGATGACCACATCATCATTTGAATACTGAGGGAATCCAAGACCTACCTTTGTAAGCTCCGTACCCTTTTCGTATATGGACAAGGGTGTTTTGCTTGACACACGGAGATTTATCTTGGGGTCAATGAGCTTTAGATTTCTGCTTGCCTCAAGGCAAAGCTCGGAGAGGAGATTGAAGCAGTCGTTGCCGTCCTTATCCACACCGCCGAGCACCATGCTCTGTCCGTTATCTCCCTGCTGAACGCCGACGTACAGGTCGCTGTCCTTATTGAAGGAGAGGAAGAAATCCTCAACCAAATCAAGAGCCGTTGCTCTCGTATATACACCGTCCTCTATATCTTTTTTGAAGTAGGGGTACATATATTGGTCGAAGCGTCCTACGGTGTTATGGTAGTCGCCTTCAAGCCACAGAGAGTAGTGGAGTATACGGAAGAACTGCAAAGCCTCACGGAAATTTCTTGCGGGGTATCTTGGTACTTGTGTAAGCACCTCTACTATATCCGTTCTTCCCATCTTCTCGGCTTCTGCTTTATATCTGTCGCAGAGGCTGATGATAGCGTCTATCATTCTGACCTGATATTCGTTTGCATTCTCTCTGACTGCCAAAAGTCCTTTGGAGATAGTGGTCGCATAGTCGGGAGAGAGGTTGGAAACGTAGCCAAGCTCGTGTATATAGTGCTCTTTCTTTATCTCCGCCCACTCTGCCTCTGTATATACGTCGGGGAGATTTGCAACGGTGCGCATAAGGACTATCTTTTCGTCATTATGTATGTGGGGTGCTTCAAGCGAGGAAAGATACTCAAATCTGCGTGTCATTCTTTCTTCACCCGAAAGTCCCTCTGCTGAGTATTCCGCGCCCAAGTCAAGCTCGCACTTTTTGCGCAAGCTTCTGTGGGTGCGGTCTATTATGTAGTAATTGTATAAGTTCTTATTCATATAAAACACTCCTGACGTATTCTTTTGCATACACCGTAATTATATCATGTTTTTACTTCGATGTCAATAAAATGACAAATATGTTTTCTCAAATATCAAAATGCGCATATAAAATTATATAAAAAAATTCGTTTAAAATATAGACATTGACAGAGTTTTGTGGTATAATATAATGAAATTTTATTTTTTGAGGTAAAAATGATGCGTATAAGAGTAATTTGCCCGTATTCATTTGGCGCAAATACCTATCTTTTGATCTCGGGCACTCATGCGCTCGTCGTTGACCCTGCTGTTTCCGTAGAGGCAATTTCCGCAGTGCTTTCCGAGGAAGGCGCGGCGCTTGAAGGCATACTTTTGACTCACGGACATTTCGACCATACGACCTCGGTTGATACGGTAAGAGATACTTATAAAATTCCCGCTTACATTCACGAGCACGATTCGATAATGCTCGGCGACGCGCACAAAAGCGCGTTTTACACCTTCTTTCATAAGGAATGCACTCACCGCCCCGCCGAGTATACAATCTCGGACGGCGACGTTATACCTCTTGGAGACGAAAGAATAACCGTTATTCATACTCCGGGACACACGGGCGGAAGCGTGTGCTTTTTGTGCGGAGATATTCTTGTAAGCGGTGATACACTTTTTGCCGACAGTGTCGGCCGCACCGACCTTTGGAGCGGCGATACCGCGTCTCTTCGTTCCTCGCTCGACTATCTCGGCAAGCTCGACACCTCAATTACGATATACCCCGGTCACGGCGGACCAGCAACTCTTGCCTCTGCGCTTGAGAACGCAAAGTTTTTCTTTTAACTAAACAAACGTAATATACACGAAAGGATAAAAAAATGGATTATCAATCACTTGCAGAGCTTCTTTTTCCAAACGTAAATAAAACTCCCGCTGATCTTGAGGCAGAGTTTCCGCCCCGAGCACTCGCAGAGGGCGCAAAGGTCACTCGATTCGCACCGAGCCCCACGGGATTCGTTCATTTCGGCGGTCTGTTCCCCACTACCGTTGCGGAGCGCCTCGCTCACCAGAGCGGTGGAGTGCTTTATTTGAGAATTGAGGATACCGACGCGCGCCGCGAGGTTGCAGGCGCGGCGGAAGGACTTATAAAGACTCTTTCGCGCTACGGCATAAACTTCGACGAGGGAGCAGTGCTCGACGCTGACGGCAAGGTCTCTGACAAGGGCATATACGGTCCTTACAAGCAAAGCCTTCGCGGTCCTATTTACCACGTCTACGCAAAGCAGCTCGTTAAGGAGGGTAAGGCGTACCCCTGCTTTACCGCACAGGACGAGCTTGAGGAGATACTCTCCGTAAACAAAAAAGAGGAGCTTAAGCACACCGACTGGCAGGCAGAGGCAGAAAGCCGCCGCCGCGAGATGCTCAAGGCAAGAGAAATAACTCTTGACGAGGTAAAGGCAAATCTTGAAGCAGGCAACCCCTTCGTTTTGAGAATCCTTGCTGACGGCGAACCCGACAGAAAGGTTAAATTCACCGACCTTGTAAAGGGAAACATGGAAATCCCCGAAAATGACGAGGACTTTGTGCTTCTCAAGTCCGACGGTATTCCAACCTACCATTTCGCGCACGCGGTTGACGACCACCTTATGGGTACGACTCACGTAATTCGCGGAGAAGAATGGCTGCCAAGCCTTGCAAAGCACCTTCAGCTATTCAGATACCTCGGCTTCAAGACTCCCAAGTACCTTCACATCGCGCAGATAATGCGTCTTGACGAAAACGGAAACAAGAAGAAGCTTTCCAAGCGAGACATGGGCGCAAACATGGACGACTACACACGTATGGGCTACTGCCCCGAGGCAGTATGCGAATACGTTATGACGCTTCTCAACTCCAACTATGAGGAGTGGAGAATGCAGAATCCCGACAAGTCGTATCTCGAATTCCCGTTCAACATAAAGAAAATGTCTGTCTCGGGCTGTCTTTTCGACTTTGACAAGCTAAACGACGTATCAAAAAATGTGATATCGCGTATGGATGCGCAGACGGTTACCTCAGCTGTTACAGAATGGGCGCTTGAATTCGACCGCCCCTTCGGAGAGCTGCTCCGCGACAACAAGGACATGGCAACCGCGATATTCGCCATAGGCAGAGGCGGCAAAAAGCCGCGTAAGGACCTTGCAACGTGGTGCGACGCAAAGCCTTACATGGGATTTTTCTTCGACGAGTATTTTGCCGTCGAGTGCCCCTACCCCGATAAGTTCCCCAAAGAGGACATACTTAACGTGTTTGACGGATTTCTCTCGACCTACGACGAGCGCGACGACATGAACGTGTGGTTTGAGAAGATAAAGGCAGTCGCAGAAGTAAACGGATATACCCCCGACATGAAGGCTTATAAGGCAAATCCCGAAGCATTCAAGGGAAACGTTGCGGACGTAAGCATGTTCCTTCGCCTTGCGGTAACGGGCAAGATGAACTCCCCCGACATGTATTCCGTAATGCAGATACTAGGCAAGGAAAAGGTAGCCGAAAGAATAAACAAAATGAGAAGCAAGCTGTAAAATAAAGCAAAGGAAATAAGGAAATGGCAGAAATAGCAAATAATTTTATTCACGACATAATAGACGCAGACCGCTTGGAGCACCCCGAAAAGAAGGTTCATACGCGTTTTCCCCCCGAGCCTAACGGTTATCTCCACATCGGCTCTGCAAAGGCTATACTTATAAACTACGAGACCGCGAAGAAGTACGGTGGTAAGTTCAATCTTCGTTATGACGACACCAACCCCGCAAAGGAGGATATGGAATACGTCGAGTCAATTTACGAGGACCTTACGTGGCTTGGCGCAACACCAGACGGCGGTATTTTCTACGGCTCGGACTACTTTGACAAGTGCTACGAATACGCTGAAAAGCTTATTATGGACGGTAAGGCGTACGTTTGTGACCTTAACGCCGAGGAAATGAGAGAGTACCGCGGTACTCTTACCGAGCCCGGTAAGGAAAGCCCCTACCGCAATCGCTCTGTCGAAGAAAACCTCGACCTTTTCCGCCGTATGCGCGCAGGTGAGTTCCCCGACGGAAGCCGCACACTCCGCGCAAAAATTGATATGGCGAGCCCCAATATGAATATGCGCGACCCCGCTATCTACCGTATAGTTCATACCTCTCACCACCGTCAGGGCGACAAGTGGTGCATCTATCCCCTTTACGACTATGCGCACCCCATTCAGGACGCGCTTGAGGGTATCACATATTCGCTCTGCTCCCTTGAATTTGAAAACCACCGTCCCCTTTACGAGTGGGTAATTGATAACATCGGCTTTGAGATGCCCCCTATGCAAAGAGAGTTTGCGCGCCTTAACGTAACCAACACCGTTATGTCAAAGCGCTACCTCAGATACCTCGTTGAGAACGATATGGTTGACGGCTGGGACGACCCCCGTCTCCCCACCATCTGCGCTCTCCGCAGACGCGGCTACACCCCCTCGTCCATATTCAATTTCGTTCGCAATGCGGGAATTTCAAAGGCTAACAGCCTTGTTGATATCGAAATGCTTGAACACTGCATTCGCGAGGAGCTGAATGCATCAGCCCCCAGACGAATTGCAATTGAGAAGCCCATAAAGGTAGTTATCGACAACTATCCCGAGAATAAGGTTGAGTACTTCAATCTCCCCAACAATCCGCAAAATCCCGAAGCGGGCACGCGCGCGCTTCCCTTCTCCCGCGAGATATTCATTGACGCGTCAGACTTCTCTGAGGTTCCGCCTCCCAAGTTCTTCCGTCTTAAGCCCGAGGGCGAGGTAAGACTCATGGGCGCTTACATCATCAAGTGCGGCGAGATAGTTAAGGACGAAGACGGAAACGTATTGGAGATCCACGCAACGGCAGATCTCCAGACGGGTAACGGAAATCCCGTAGACGGAAGAAAGATCAAGGGCACTATCCACTGGCTCTCCGCTGCTCACGCAGCCGACGCAACCCTCATGCTCTACGACCGTCTTTTCACTATTGAGAACGTAAACGCAATTCCCGAGGATAAGACTTATAACGATTATCTCAATCCCAACTCTCTTACGGTAGTGGCGGGCGCTAAAATCGAGCCTTCACTCACCGAGGCAAAGGCGGGAGATAAGTTCCAATTCGTCAGAAACGGATATTTCTGCTGTGACTCAAAGAATGCCGGAACCTTTAACCGTATAGTCGGTCTTAAGGACAGCTTCCCCGCAAAGAAAAACTGATTTTTAAAGGATTTTAATTATGTTTTTAAAGATATTTATTGCTTACCTTTGCGTAATATCCGCAGTATCCGTTGCGGTTTGCATTTATGACAAATTTGCTGCAAAGCATATAACAAAGCACCGCACTCCCGAGGCAGTTCTCCTTTTGCTATCTGCTCTCGGCGGCTCGGTTGCAATGCTCCTTACCATGCTCCTGATAAGACATAAAACCAAGCACATGAAGTTTATGATAGGAATACCCGTCATAATTTTAGTGCAGGCGGTAATAGCCGCGGCAGTAGTACTGCTTATATAATCAACTGAAAGGACGACGAAAAATGTCCCAAGAATACACAAATGAGCTCGCTCGCTTCAGCCTAATATATCCCGACGAGAAGGCGCAATCCGAGCATTATTCGGGCGCGGCGCGTCCGAACATAGATATGTTCGTGCTTGACGAGCTGGGGCTTCTTGAGTTTTTCAATCTCAAAAACAGCAATCTCGACGAATATTTCACGACCGACGAGCGCGTCATAAGACACAGAATGGACGTGTTTGGCGATATGCTTCTGCACCCGGAAATATCAGTAACGCTCAACAAGCTCATTCCGATACTTACGGATATAATGGAGATAAGACGCCTTGAGGCTGATACGGGTAACACCGAGTCATACCTCGAAAGTATAACCGAAATCGAGCTTTATATTTCGAGCATCGCAACACTCAACGCGGGGCTCTCCCCCATAAAGGACGACCTCAAGAGCGAAGCCTTCCGTACGCTTGCTTTCCGCATAGCGGAGCTCGCGGAGAGCGACTACTATAAGGAGCTCAACAAAAAGCTCTCCGAGCTTACGAACCGAGTTCGCGACATAAGAAGCGTTACTATCGGCGTAAACCTTGACGCGCAGCTTCGCCCGTCAAGCGCGGGAGTTCTCTCCATAAACGCAGAGCCGTTTCGTTCGGGCGACGTACTTGAGAAGATTTTGCGACTGAATTTTAAGGACGACGAATATACTTGTATTGCAAATCTCGTTCCATTCAACAAAAAGCAGTCGGAAAATCAGAAAACCGCGCTCGCGCTCGCCTTTAATTCCGCGATAAACGACGTTTACAAGCAGTCGCTTCGCTCGTGGAAAAAGATAGTGCAGAGCTATGTGCTTGAAAATACCGATTTTCTTCTCAATCTCATGCCCGAAATTGAGTTCCTTGTAAGAGGAACGAATCTGTTGCGCGCTCTGTCCGAAAAGGGTATGTCGCTTTGCAAGCCCGAAATCCCCACGGACGGCACTCGCGTATTCGATGCCAAGGAGCTTTATAATCCCTGTGTAGCCCTCAAGGTTGATTACGACATCGTAACCAACGACGTAGAGATGGACAAGGACAACGCGATGATCTACGTGCTGACCGGTCCCAACCGTGGCGGTAAATCCGTTATCACCTGCGCTATCGGGCTCTCGGTAGCTCTTATGCAGCTCGGTATGTTCGTTCCCGCTAAAAGTGCGACGATAAGCATATCGGACGGT
>SVQL01000042.1 GCA_015065365.1 Oscillospiraceae bacterium
ACCCCCTCTTATCTTCCCCAAATTTCCGAGGTGCTTGCAGAAGAAGGACTGCTTGACAGGATCAAGCTCAAGGCGGCAATCTGCGGCGCGGAGCCTTGGACAGAAAAAATGCACCGCGAGATTGAAACAAGACTTAACATAAAGGCGTTTGACATCTACGGTCTTAGCGAGGTAATGGGCCCCGGCGTTGCTTGCGACTGCGAATTTCACAAGGGACTTCACGTTTGCGAGGACCACTTCTACCCCGAGGTGCTCAACAGCGCAACCCTTACCCCCGTTGCCGACGGAGAGACCGGCGAGCTTGCATTCACAACACTTACCAAGGAAGGTATCCCGCTTATACGTTACAGAACAAAGGACCTTACGAGCATAGATCACTCAAGGTGCGAATGTGGCAGAACGAGTGCGCGTATCTCCCGCTTTAAGGGACGTGTTGACGATATGCTCATCATTCGCGGAGTCAACGTATTCCCAAGCCAGATCGAGGCGGCTCTCGTTGAGGTTGAGGAGGTAACCCCTCACTACATGATGATAGTCGATAGAGTAAACAACCTTGACACACTTGAAGTACAGGTTGAGCTTGATCAGAAGTATTACACCGATGAAATAAGAGTTATAGAGGCGCTTACCAAGAAGATAGGTCACGTTATTCAGCAGGCGCTCGGAATTAACGCAAAGGTCAAAATAGTTGAGCCTCAGTCCTTGGTAAGAAGCGAGGGCAAGGCAGTTCACGTAATTGATAAACGCAAATTATATTGATTTTAGGAGGAATATACAATGTTCGCAAAGCAGCTTACGGTATTTATTGAAAACAGATCGGGAAGACTTTCCGAGGTTCTCGGCGTTCTTAAGGACAACGGAGTAAACATTCTCTCGCTCAGTCTTGCTGATACCACTGAGTTCGGGCTTCTTAGACTCATAGTAGACAACGCGGCTCGCGGAAAGGAAAAGCTTACCGAAAACGGATTTTCCTCTCTTTTGTCAGACGTTTCCATAATCCAGATTCCCCACAAGGTCGGAAGTCTTCAGGAGCTTCTTAAGGTTATCGACGAGAACGGAATAAATATAGAGTATATGTACGGTCTTTCCATCGAATCGGACGAGGCGTACGTCGTACTCAAAGCATCCGACGTTCAGAAGGTTGACGGTATACTTGCAGCAAACGGAATCAATACTATATCGTGTGAGGACCTCGCAAATATTTAAAAATCAGAGGCTTGAATGATTATTGATTTTCATACGCACGTTTTCCCCGACAGAATAGCTGAAAAAACAATATCCTTACTATCGAAAAACGGCGGTATACCGCCGTTTTCCGACGGTACAGTAGACGGACTCCGCAAAAAGATGCGAGAAGCGGGAACGGACGTGTCCGTAACGCTTCCCGTTATGACGAGCCCTACGCAGTTCGACAGTATAAACAGCTTTGCCAAAGAAATAAACGCAGCGTTTGCCGATGCTTCACCGCGTCTTATCTCTTTCGCGGGAATACACCCCGATTGCGAGAATATTGACAAGAAAATGGCTTTCATACGCAAAAACGGATTTTTAGGCGTAAAGCTTCACCCTGACTATCAAGGAGCGTATATCGACGACGAAAGATATGTAAAAATACTTGAGTGCGCCAAGGAATACGACCTCGTAGTCGTGACACACTCGGGAGTTGACGCGGCATACAGAGAAACAGTTCGCTGTACACCCGAGCGCGCCCTGAGGCTTATACGCAAGGTGCCCCATTCAAAACTCGTTCTTGCCCATATGGGGGCTAACGAGATGCACGACGGAGCAATAGAAATGCTCTGCGGCGAGGACGTGTATTTTGACACGGCTTACGTTCTGAGATTTATAGGCAAGGAAAACTTTTACAAAATGCTCCAAAAGCACGGAGCGGACAGAATACTTTTCGCGTCCGATTCTCCTTGGAGCGACGTAAAAAACGACGTAAGCATCATAAAATCCTTCGGATTTGACAAAAAAACAGAAAATAAGATTTTCTTTGAGAACGCAAAGGCGCTTCTCGGAATATAGGTGAGAATATGAGTTACAATCAGAAAATGTACGGGCTTGGAAGCAAGCGCTCAATAATAAGAGAAATTTTTGAATACAGCAAGACTCGCGCCGCCGAGATAGGCGCGGAGAACGTATACGATTTCAGCCTTGGAAACCCGAGCGTTCCCGCTCCCTGCGAGGTAAACGATACCATTCGCGAGCTTCTTGATACGCAAAGCTCCGTGCTTTTGCACGGATATACGTCCGCTCAAGGCGATGCGGGCGTGCGAGGAATTATCGCCGACAGAATAAACGCAAGGTTTGGAGTTGGTATTTCCCCCAACCTCATTTATATGACCTGCGGCGCGGCTGCTTCCCTCTCGATCTGCCTTAAAGCGCTTGTCGAGGACGGCGCTGAGGACGAATGCATAGTTTTTGCTCCGTTCTTTACCGAATACAGAGTGTTTATCGAGAACGCAGGTGCTAAAATAGTAGTAAGCCAGCCTCTTGAGAAGACCTTCCAAATTGACGTCTGCGACCTTGAGAGTAAAATAACCCCCAAAACCAAGGCGATTATCGTCAATTCTCCCAATAACCCCAGCGGTGTCGTGTATTCCGAGGAGACGGTAAAGGCGCTGTGCGAGCTGCTGGAGCGCAAGTCCGCAGAGTACGGCAAGCCCATCTACCTTATCGCTGACGAGCCTTACAGAGAGCTTGTATATTCGGGCGTTGAGGTTCCCTACCTCATGAATTACTACGACAATACGCTCGTTTGCTACTCTTATTCAAAATCCCTCTCTCTCCCCGGAGAAAGAATCGGGTACATAGCTGTTTCTCCCAAGATGGCGGACGGCACGAATATCTATCTTGCAGTCTGCGGCGCGGGAAGATCGCTCGGCTACGTTTGCGCCCCCAGCCTTTTCCAGCAGGTTATCGCGCGTTGCATAGACGCGAAGGTAAACGTCGAGGCGTACAAGGAAAACAGAGATATTCTTTACGATAATCTGACTGCTTTCGGCTACGAGTGCGTAAAGCCCGACGGTGCGTTTTATCTGTTCGTAAAAGCGCTTGAGGACGATGCGTATAAGTTCTTCGAGAGAGCAAAGAAGCATGAAATACTTGTGGTTCCCTGCGATGATTTCGGAGTCAGCGGCTACGTAAGAATCGCCTACTGCACCGATAAATCCCGCGTTGAGGGAGCGCTCCCCGCATTCCGCGCCCTCGCAGAGGAATATGGAAGAATATAATCGCATAAATTTAAGGGGCTGTATGATACAGCCCCTTAAATTTATGCATTTATGAAATTTTTCATTATTTCGATCGTACTCGCCGCTGTTTTTGCATCCTTTGCCTCGGCAAAAATTCTGATAAGTGGCTCTGTACCCGAAAAACGGCAGATTATAAAGGAATCGTCCTCAAAATAAACCTTGCAGCCGTCCTCGTAATTTACACGAGCAACTGTCTTCGGGAATACTGGAAGGAGTTTGTCCCGCATCAAAAGCTTTTCAACCCTATCCTTCTCTTCCTGAGAAAAGCTGATATTACATTCAACGAGCTCATAGGTGCCGTACTTATCGACAAGCTCCTGCCAGAACTCCGACAGCGGCTTCCCTACCGCGCAAACCATTTCTACAAAAAGCGATGCGGCATAAACCGAATCCTTACCGTAAATATGTCCTCTTACAGTAAGTCCACCCGATGATTCCCCGCCGATCAGCGCATCAACCTCGTCCATCTTCGAGGAAATGTATTTAAATCCTACGGGCACCTCGTAGCACTCCTCGCCAAATGAGCTTGCAATTTTGTCAAGCATGTGAGTCGTAGCAAGATTTCTTACTACCGCACCCTTCCAGCCTCTGTACTCGTGCAAATAATAGTAAAGCATAACGAGTATCTGATTTGCGTTAAGATACGCTCCGTTTGAATCAACAATACCGAGTCGGTCACCGTCTCCGTCAACCGCAATACCCAAATCATAATGCTCGTGAACAACTCTCTGTATCAGCGCGCCAAGCTCATAGTGAGACGGCGCGGGCATACTGCCGCCAAAATACGCATCCTTATTGGAGTGCATCAGGTCAACCGTACAGCGCGTAGTGTAAAGTATCGACATAAGCGGATACGTTCCCGAGCCGTGCATAGGGTCAAACAAAACACGCAAGCCGGCATTTCGGATAGTCTGCACGTCGAGTTTTTCGAGTATAGAATCAAGAAATTCATTAAACGGAGTTTTTAAATACTCAACGAGTCCGGTTGCCTCTGCCTTTTTTATGTCCGTAGACACGGTCGGTGCTTTATCAATCAGTGACTCAAGCTTCTCCGTGCACTCAAGAGACGCGTCGCGTCCTTCCTCAACGATAAGCTTAATTCCGTTATAGCACGATGGATTGTGGCTTGCCGTTATCTCAATTCCGTAATAAAGCTCGTCGTTCTTGACTATAAACATAACGAGCGGAGTAGGAACGCTTCGACGAACCATATTTACTTTAATTCCGTTAGCGCAAAGCACCTCTGCAACCCAGCGCGCCGCGTCCTCCGACATAAATCGTCGGTCATAGCCTATGATTACAGGTCGGTCTGTTTTATTCTCGCTTCTCATAAGCTCGACAATTCCTTGAGCCACGCGGCAGATATTTTCTTTTGTAAAATCGTCGCCTATAATCGCTCTCCAGCCACCCGTACCAAATTTAATTTTAGTTTGTAACGCGTCCATTTTTTCTCCTGAAATTTCATTAATATTGCAGATAATTATCCGCTGAAATTATAAGATATTATAGCATACTTTTCTTAAAAAATCTATTCTCTTTACGCAAAAATGTCCGATCGTGTAAATTTTTGGTATATATAATTAAATACGCGCAGCTAAGGTATCAATTTGGCTTAATCAAGAAAGCATAATATATCAGTACAAGCCCCGCGCTTATTAAAATCCCACCTATAATATCGCTAACCCAATGTACTCCCGATAATAATCTTGCGACAATCATAAGAATCACGAACGTAACTGTTATAAGCGCGACTGTTCTTTTAAGCACCTTGCCTTTTATGTATTTTTCAAGCTGCATAATTGCCGTCGGCATTATACACGAAACAAGCATAGTCGTTGAAGAAGGATACGATGACTCCAGACGTCCTTCAATCAGTACGGGACGGTAATTGATGACTACGAATTCAAATAGAATATATGCCGCCATTACCGCTACGTAAAATATACCGAGCAATAAGATGCTTCTGTCAACCATGAGTAGACTTTTTCTTTTTATCCACTGCACAGCACCAATTACGGCAAAGCCTAAGCACACGCTAATCGGCACTATTCCCAGCCAATCCGTAATTTCATATAAAAGCATATTTGCTCCCGTAAGTCTGTGTACAAATCCGTTAAGCGTGGCAAATCCGACGTTCGTCCCCTGCGGGCCGATAGCTTCTACGTCAACGCATAGAACGAGCACCGTCCATACGACAAAGGCGGCAAGAAATCCTATTCCTGCCGCAAATAAATTTTTCTTAGATCTTTTCATTTTTTTACCTTCCTTTTAAGTATTAGGCTCTCACCAAAATACATTTTAAAGGAAGGTAGAAAAAAACGCAAGAAACGGCACGTAACGTGTGTGACACGCTTCGTGTCATTTTCTTTTAATAAGCAATAATGCCTTAATAATCAGCAAGGCGAACACGAACACAGCCGCATAGGGCTGCCGACTTATTATGAAGAGGAATACGCCTGCGGTGCTTAATATAAGTGAAATCTTAACTTTACTTTTCACCCAAGCCGATGCTTGGCAGTTCTGCAGCGTAAGAGTAAGTATACCCACAGCAACCGTCAAAATTACAAAAATCAAATATGATATTTTTAAATAACGCTGAACGCCGTCAAGCGACAACAGAGAAGCGGAGCTAATCAAGTCTCCCGCTCTCTCGGCGAAAAAAGGCAAAAAGAACAGCAGTCCTGCGCTTAAATCAAGCAAACCGAACACCAAATCGCAAATATATTTCTCCTTTTGCTTTTCGTCCGCCTCGGCTATCTCTAACACCTCTCTCGACGAGAGCAGCTCGTCAAGGGATATAGAAAAGAACTTGGCAATCGCCTTTATCGAGTCTATATTTGGATATCCCCTGCCCGATTCCCATTTTGAAATTGCGGTTCGGGATACGTAAAGCGCCTTAGCAAGCTCCTCCTGCGTAAGTCCTCTTTGCTGTCTTAGCTCCTTTAGCTTTTCGTGAAATTCCATATTAAATCCTTTATAAAAAGCAAGCCGATTTTATGCGTTTTTTAAAACAGTTTTGCATTTCAGATAAATTCCCGCCGTCCAGCCCATCATAGGGGGAGTTTTGTACTCTGCCGCAACGTCGGTCGATCCGCTGTCTGCGTTATATTTTTCCCAAAGCTGTCCCGTTGCCTTTTCAACGTTTTCAACGAGTTCTACGTACTTTCTTGCGTTACGCATAGCATCCTCGCGGTATCCGTATTTAAAGAGCGCGTTTATCACCATCCACTGAATACAGGGCCACACGTTCGGCGCCGCCCACTGAAACGTTCCCTCTCCGTGATATTCCTCGCAAGGAACTATTCCATGAGCACGTTCGATAAGTCCAAGAAGGCGCACCGTGCTCGCGGCTTCAGCCTCACTCGCCATGCCGAAATACAAGGGATAGAACGCTGCCGCAGAAAACACCTCGCCAAACTCACCCGTCACGGCGTTTCTGTCACAGTAACAGCCAAGCTCCTCATTCCAAAGGAATTTCTTTATCAAAGCTTTCCTTTTATCAGCCAAGGACTTCCAATAATCCGCCTCGCCCGTTCTGAGAATTTGTGAGAATTCCGAGAGTCGCTCCTCGATATTCCAAACAAGAGCGTTAAGATCGGGAGATGCGTACTCAAACGAACGGTCTCCGAGTCGCGGATTGCAGTCCCAGCCGCTTTCGCAGTAACCGATGAAATTTCCAACGTTGACGCGAATATCCGCATCAGGCTCGAGTCCTGTTCGTATCTTCCACTTATCCTTGCGGGTGTTTTGCAAATTCTCATCGTCCGCCAAAAAACCGTAATGTAAAAGTCCGTTGTCAAGGCTTCTGTTTTCTATCCAGAAGCTATGCTCCCTTTTAAGTGCCTTATAAGCACGCAAAAGAAACTCTCTGTCACCGTCCGCCTCATATATTTCCTTAACCATCTGCGCAAGGTACGGCGGCTGGCTATGGTACAGATATCTCGTTCGAGTTCCGTTCGGCATAAATCCGAATCTGTCTATCATTGCGAGAATATTTTCGACGTTGTTCTTCGCCTGCTCTACGTTACCAACGGCAAGAAAGCCTACGTTCGTAAAATACGTATCCCAATAATACATTTCCCTGAAGGTCTTACCGGGAGTAGGAACGGAATACGGCTTTGGAAGTCCAAAATAATTATCTCCGTCGTCACAGATTATATCCTCGGTGTTATCCGCAATACACTCTGCTAACTGTTTTTTTACCTTTTCGTATAATTCCACTACGTTCACCTTTTTTAGTTTATATCGTAACAAAAATCTCGTTTTCAGCTTCAAGCTCGGTATATTTTATGCTGTTTTTGCAACAAGTGCAACCGTTAACAGTCATTGAAGATACGCCCGTTTTCTCTATTTTTAACGTGATCCTTTTTCCTTGAATCGGCAGACTTACCGTAGCCTTTTTCAAAAAGGTCTCCTTTGCAGGCGCGATCTTCAGTTCATCATAGCCCGGCTGAATTCCGAATATGTTGGTAAGCACGATCTTGATGATTACCGCCGCGCTTCCCGTAAACCAGTCGTTGAGAGCTGAGCCGTCAACGTTTATTTCGGGATTGTAACAATATGCGTTCTGCATTACGTACGGAGTTTTGTCTATCGTTTTGTGAGAGATCGGCATAAGCTTTAGTATTTGCTCGGTCGCTTCCTTCTCGCAGCCGATCTTATACAGAGCCAAAACTCCAAATAAAGATGCGTGAATATAAGTCGCGGCATTCTCCGCAGTTCCGCGAGGAAGCTTGCCTATTCTTCCAACTCCCTGAAGATTGGGATCGAAGTGCGTGTCAAATGTCCTGAAGCCGTATTTATCGTCAAGCTTTCTGAAGGCATTCAAAATATCCTGCTCGTATTCCTTGGTATAAAGAGAGGACATCGCGAAATACGACTGTGATGTCGAGGAAATTCTGTTCTTCCCGTCCACGTCGCAGAAGCTTCCGACAAAATACTCGCGCTTATCTCCCCAACCGTGAAGAACACGGCGTTCTCCGTCCTTTTCGACGATCGCGTTCTCGAACACACCCGCCTTTATAGTCGCCATAGCATCCTCGTACCTTGCAATATCGTCCTCGTGCCCACCGACAGCTTTGAATATGTTGTTCATCATAAGGAGATTCTCATAAGCTTGGAGCGTTGCCATAACGGATACGCCCGTGCCGAATTTCTTATCGGGGTCCTTGGTGTTGCCAAGAGAGTCAATTGCATCATTCCAGTCCGCGTAAAGCATTCTTACGCAGCCGGTATCGGGAGCGATATTGCGTACCAAACGGTCAACTATCGCAATCATATGGCAAAGCAAGCTGTCTTTTTTATCAGACTTTTTAACTACTGCGCCGTTTTCGTTTACTATCTCATAGTAACCGCAAATCTCTTCGAGTATAGAATAATCTCCGGTGTATCTGATGTAATTATCAATAGCGTAAATCATCCATATTCCCATGTCTATGTAGTTTGCAAGAGACATGATAGACAGCTGCCCCGGCTCGGGAATTGAAAAAGCTCTCGGAGCGCGTCCGTCGGGGAACATATGACTCATTATAACGAGAATCTTCTTGCGGCAATCCTCTGAATTCCATATAAGACACTGCTCAACCTGCTGCGCGACGTCTCTGAATCCGATATTTCCGCTACCGCCTAAATCCTTACCCAAGGCGTTAATATTTACCTGATACTGTACCTTATGAAGAAAAGCAGTAAGCGTTTCGGGAGTGAAAGCGGCTCCCTCCACCTCATCAAAGGTAAAGTCAAGCTCGCTCTTCATCTTCTTGTTTATCTCGGCAAACAGCGCGTCGGTTCTGTCTCCGCTCATTTCGGTCTTGTCGTTAGAAATCGCAAAGCGGTATTCAAGACGCGCTTCCCCGTTAAAGCGCAACGTAGTCACGTCTCCCGCTACGGCGTAATCGTTGAATGCAGTACAATACTGCGGCTGTTCTATTATGCATTCTCTTGCAACGCGCGCGTTGTTGAGATTGCAGTTTATACCGCCGTTAAACTGCGCCTTCTTGGTGGTCTGCTCACGGTAAAGTATCTCACACCCTTCCGCGCAGAACTGACGTATTCCAAGATGAACTATATTACAGTCCTTCTTATCGCCCTCGGTTACGTAGAAGGTTACAGTCTCATTGTCCTTTACCCTACCCTCTTTAAAATATCTGTACCAAAGAGTATAGCTTCTTGAGTCGTTACGCAAATACGGATTAAAGAACGAGGAAACCGTAATTTCATCGTCCGATCCGCTTTCCGACAGCACTCCCACGGAAAAGTAAAGCTCCTTAAGCGAGGAAAGAAAAGCGCGTACTGCAAACGTATATCCCTCAATCTCGGTAAAATAATACGCCGCATTTTCCGTAAGCACCGTATATCTCGACTTAACGGTCTCTCCTTCAAGTATAGGCATTCCCAAAAGGGATATAAGCTCGCCCTTTACGTTGGCAAAAAACGCAACGTGCGGCTCCTCGCCCTCCTTCACCTCGGGAAATATGCTGAACGCACCCTCTTGCGCACGAATATATCCGCAGGCATACGCCCACATCATCATGCCGTCGTAAATATACGGCTGTCTCGTATCGCCGTCGCCGCGAGGATACGCAAGAACAGAGCCGTCCTCCAAAAAGAAGTGGTTTGACGGCAGAGGTGTTTTAACGCCCTCGTCCTTAAGCCTTTTTATTTTTTTAATTTCCTCAAAAAAGGTCATAATTATCTCCAAATTAAATTTTGATATTTGTTTTCATGTATTCCTTTGAATCGTTTCCTACAAACTTCACGTTAAATCCACCGACTTCAAGCTCTACACCTGTACCAACAAATACTCCCTTTACACCTACGCGTCCTTCTACCGTTGCGTTGCTTGAACCGGGCGCGCTTCCAACGACGACCGTACAAGGCTGACCGAAAGCGTCAAGCGCATCGCCGACGTTCGTAACGTATGCTTGGTGTACGTGACCGCAGATCATCAAATCGGGCTTTACGTATTCCTTGAGCAAACGGCACCATTCCCCATAGGTTTCTTCCTCAATATCAAATGGCGCTCTGTTCTTTTCCGAAAAAGGAGCGTGACAAAAAATCAGCTTTCGGCTCACGTCCTCCGACGCATATTCGCATTCTGCATGGGCTATAACGTCGTTTATAAAAGCCGTCTGTCTTTTTCTGAAATCCTCGCAGCATATAGTATAACCGTACTCCGCGTGGTCGTCGGGCTTATCCTCGCCGCAGTCAAGCACCATTCCCCATATACTGCCAAGGCGGAATGTATAGTAGGATTTTCCGTTGTCGGTAGGCGTGTGCTCTGCGATATTCTCGGCGTATATTCCACGCATATCGTGATTTCCGCGAGAAAACACAACGGGCTTTTCTCCGTTGGTTATCTCCGCCGCTATTCTGTGAATAGTAGTAAAGTTCTTTATATCTCCGCTGTGATCGGGAAGATCACCGTTAAGCACGAGAAAATCTATATCCCCAAATGCCTTTGCAGCCGCAACAGGCTTGTCGATCTGATTGTGAGCATCCGCAATATGGAAAAATCTTGCATTCCCACTCTTAACGGCGTAAAATACAGAATAATACTCAAAAGCCTCGCTCACGTCGGAAAAATAAGGCTTTCGCTCGTTTACGATTCGATAGCAAATCTTATACTCCCCCGCCGCATTAAGCAGCTCCATCGGAACTGTCATTCTGTGAGTAGTGCAGTTTGAGCGCATTATTCCGTTTACGTCATCGTAAAAGCATTTTCCTCCCACCTCTGCCCACATAAGAGTTTCCCTTGTTACGGGAACCATTATCTGATAGCTTTTACCTACCGCGTAGACAATAGGGGTAGTTGCAAAGCATTCCGGTATCTGTTTCATTTTAAAACCTCTTATATGCTTCTGTGTTTTTCCACGAGCGCTGCGAAACGCGTTGCTGCCTCGTATGCTTTTTTGTAAAACAGCTCCATGTCCTCGATGCCGGCGCTTTTATTAGTAACCTCAAGCATAACGGATTTTTGATACGGACTCATAGCAAGATACTTTGCGGCTTTTTCCATATCTATAACACCGTCAAACGGAAGCCAATGCTTATCCTCATCGTAAATACCGGTATTATCGTGCAAATGAAGAGCCACTATGCGCTTCCCGAACAGGTGCATAAATTCCATACCGTACGTATAGCACGCCTCGTGTCCAACGTCCCAGCAAAATCCTGCCTCGGGATAGTTTTCCATTGCAAAGGCTACGTTGTCAAGCTTTCTTATATTCTCAAAGGCAACGGTAATTCCCTTGTCGTTAGCATACGCCATTAGTCTGTCGTAGCGGTCAAAGCCTATATCGTTTATTCTTGGCGGAGTTTTACCGGATGAAAGATGTACTACCACTACGGGAATATTATACGTCGCGCATGCGTCTACGCACTCGCAAATTCTTCCGAGCATAATCTCGCCGGCATCTCCCGGAAGCCACATGTCGTTTATGTGATCAAACGGCGCGTGATAACTTTCGCAAACGATTGAGTACTTATCCAAAGCCTCCATTATTTCTCCCAGCATCTCTATTCGGGCAACGAACGTAGCATCAAATCCGTTATCCTTTATACGTCTTGCCTGCTCGTCAACACTGCCCTCATACTTATAATTCCATTCAATTCCAAGCTTCATTTTTCGTCTCCTAAAATTTTGTATTACGCAAAAACAGCTTTTTTACATTGCGTTACTCCATTATAACACATTTTTCAAAAAAATTCCAGCATTTATAAAAATGTTTATATTCATTTGACTTAGAGTTTAAGAAAAAATATGAGATATAAAGTCAAAATATGTACGTGCAATATTAGCGAGCCGTAAGTGAGCTATTCAGCCTTTTTCTTCCTTACTACAAGAGCCGCAACGAGTCCAATGGCAGCAATGCCGCACCAAACGAGTATAACTCCGTTCCAGCTAAGTCCCAAAAGCTTTGCAAATACTGCGTTAGCTATTGATGCGGAAAGATAACCCGTACAATTTATTACTCCGTTTATACTTGACACCTTTCCTGTACTTCCCATTCCCGGTATGTAAATACTCCACAAAACGGCTGAGCAACACGAAAGACTGAGTCTTGCTATGATAAGGAATACTACCTTTGCCCATATAGCAGGTACGAATATCATACATAAAAACGAAACTACGGCGATAAGAAATCCGCATCTCATCATTGCTATATCTCTTTCCTTAGTAAGCTTAAAGATAAAGAGAGAGATAAAAGGAGCAAGTGCGCTCGTCAATGATATTACAGAAAACAAAGTATTCGTCGTAACACTGTCAAGCTTCAGCGCGTCCGAAAGATACGTTGGGATCCAGAATCCGATTGCCGACGCCGCTATCTCAACGACTCCGCCTACAATCATGTAGAATACGAAATTTTCTATTTTAAACAATTGCAAGTATCCGCCGAAGCCCGATCTCTTATTGCTGTGGAAGCTGAAATAGCCTTTATGCTCTAATACTGTTAAAGAAATAAATGCTATCACGGCGATAAAAATTGCCGTTACTCCCGCTACGACAAACATTATATTCCATTTAAACGCTATCGCGAAGCAGCTTGCGACGAGCGGACCTGCAAAGGATGCTGCCGACAAGCACGTACATATCACTCGTGAATAATCCTTATTCACGTTTTCGGAAACCATTTTCATTATAGGGCCGCGAAGCATTGAAAGTCCAACGCCCATGAGTGCAAAGCAAGCTACCTGCATCCATGCAAACGGCAGACTCGGAAATATCGCAATTACAGTTCCCGTAACCGTAAGCCCTACGGATATCATATACTTCGGGTTTACCATATCTCCGACAAGCCCGTTTACAAGCTGTCCCGAGGCATATACAATAAAATAAACGGAAGAAAGAAGTCCAATAAATTCAGCCGTATATTCTCCTGATTCCAACATACTTGGAGTTGCCACACTTAAAAGATTTCTTAAATAATAGTTGGCAATATAAGAAAATATACCTATAAAGCCAAGACCTATGGCCCTTTTCAGCATAGAGTCCTTAGGTTGTTGCGTATTCATTTCAGTTTCTCCCTGTTTAGCCATAAGGGAGTCTAACGCATAAGTTCCTTATGGCTAACATAAACACAAATTTATAAAATCATACTATTTTATCGGCGGAAAGAGCATACAGCCTCTTTCCCGATACATTTTTATCACTCCGTCAAGATATTCTCTCGACCAGCCAAGCTCACGGGACAGACAATCTCTGCACATATAACGCGAGGCGCACTTATCTATCAATTTTCTGTGTGCTCCGATATCTATGGTATCTATCTCTTTTTCGCAAAGGTAGCAGTTCATTTCTCTATGAGCTTGAGTCTGTACAGCTTACAGCCGTGACCTTCAACAACCGTATTTACCGTGCCGTTAACAAGCTTTTCCTTCTCGCCCGTCCATACCTCGGTCAGTTCTATTTCCTTACCGCAGTGAGTGGTTATTCCCATCTCGTCAAAGCCGAATACGAAGCGATATTCTCCGTCCATAAGGTTGAACACTCCTACGGCAAAATCTCCGTTTTCAAGAAGTCTCGCGCAAACGAGAGCGTCCTCGGGGCCTCTGTCAAGCGTGAGTTTATAAACCTGATTATAGGCTCCGTCCTGATTTATGGCTATTGCCTCTTTGTTTGTCAGTATAGCCT
The DNA here is from genome assembly GCA_015065365.1 of Oscillospiraceae bacterium. Lineage (GTDB taxonomy): Bacteria > Bacillota > Clostridia > Oscillospirales > CAG-272 > HGM12713. The sequence continues at coordinate 13,888 of SVQL01000042.1, forward strand.
TTGCTCCCTCGCTCATTTTTCGTATGTCACAGCCTATCATCAAGGGTGAGCCGTACATACACCAAATCGAGAAGTGCGTCTTGTGGTCAAGCTCGGAGCAGCCGTTGGTCTGCCAGAAGCCGTCGATAAAGCTCTTTCCGTCCATACCGACTACAAGCATATCCATATCGTTGAAGCAGCCGTGTCCGTTATAAGGGATAAGGCGTGTTTGCTGTTGGGTGATGCTCTTAATTGATGCCCAACTGTTCTGTATATCGTGGGTGGAGCGCCACAGATGCGCGCCCGTGGTCTTTACCCATTCCTGCGTTTCTTCCATTCCCCAGGAGCAAGCGCTGAATACGATATCTCTGCCACAGTTGGCAAGAGCCGCGCCCATTCTGCGATAGAAATACTTTCCCTCAAGCGTTCCCGTATGGTAGCAGAAATCGTACTTTAAGTAATCGACTCCCCACTCGGCAAAGGTCGCCGCGTCTATGTATTCGTGGTCGTAGCTTCCTGGGTAGCCCGCGCAGGTCAGCGCGCCGCAGCAGGAGTACATACCGAACTTAAGTCCTTTGGAATGTATGTAATCTGCAAGAGCCTTCATTCCGCTCGGAAACTTATTCTTATCCGTAACAAGTCTGCCGTTTTCATCTCGCTCAAGCTCCGACCAGCAATCGTCGATAACCACGTACTCGTAGCCCGCATCACGAAGTCCGGACTCTACGATAAAATCAGCAGTTTCTCTTACTAACTTTTCGTCTATCTTGTCACCAAAGGTGTTCCAAGTATTCCAACCCATTGGGGGCTTTTTAATTATCATAATTCAAAAACCTCTTACTTACTGTATTTGTATACTGCGGCGTTGGGAGGATAAAATCCGTGTGTCATTCCCTGATCAAAGGTCAAGGTTACGTTTGCGCTCATTTGATTATACAGAGCAACGACTCCGCTTGGAGGACAGATATAGTCGCCAAGTCCTGCGCTTATGGTAACGTTTACGTCCGCGCTGATACGCTTACCGAAAAATACGGTATCGTAATATCCGAGAGCACTCGTATACGCAGGACGGAACTCGCTCTTCATGCCGTTAACGTCGCACATCCACGGAATCGACCATTTTGCATCGGTTACGTCCTTATCAAACGCCGCAACCGCAATTCCCTGAAACGCGCCTTGACTTCCGCCCTGGAGTCTGAGCTTTCCGTTCCAAAGACCGAGAGCTTGAGTTTCTCCGTTTATCTTAACGCCTTCCGTTCCGCCGTAAGCCTTTATAAACCTTACTGCTTGCAAGTCACGCAATATCATAGTTCTGAAATAGCAGGTATCACGGCTGTTATTATTCTTAAATCCGTAGTTGGAAAGCTCACCGCTTGACAGATTTGAATAGTAGCTGCTAGGCTGATTAAGCTCTATGCTATGAGCCGATACGGTCAAAACCATATTATGGTCACTTGCCTGAGGGGTAACGTCACCAACGTTGTAGCCGTGGAAGAATACCACTATACCGAGAGAATTCGCATCCGCGCCCTTGGGTACTGTAAGATATGCCGAGGCATATCCGCAATCGTCGGGAGTCTTTATCTTTAGTCTGTAAATATCAACAAGCGGCTTGGACGATCCGCCGTCAACGTTTTCTACGTTCTTATTCTCCAGCTTCTCCATAAAAATAACGTCGGGAGCAACCGCATCGAGGTTTGCTATCTGTCCATTCCAAAACTCATCAAAATCAGCAGGCTCGCTCGTCTTCGTGTTTATATTCTTTGCGTTAACGACCGCACTGAATACGCACGGCTCGTTAAAGCTTCTTGACTGCTCTATTCCCGAAATAAGCTGTCCCTTTTCGTCGAGAGCCAATACCTTAAGACGGACGATTCCCGAAGCGGTAGCAGGTATCTTTACAACCAGCTTTCCGTGTGATCCGTCTGCCGTTCCGGTATAACTCTTTCCGTCCTCAGTGTTTGCCGTCCATGAAAATTTAGGACAGGAAACGATATTCTTATCCGAATAAAGCGTGCAGGAGAATACGACGTCATCTCCGACTACGTATTCCAAAGGATCCTTATCAGTTACCGCATATACCATCTTTGAACTTCCATTAACCTCTCTTACGTCTTTTACAGTTGCGGGCGGCTCGGGAAGCTCAAC
>SVQL01000043.1 GCA_015065365.1 Oscillospiraceae bacterium
ATGTATACTATTTTAACAACGAACGACTTTCTTCTAAATTGAACTACAAAACCCCTGTTCAATTTAGAATCGAACAGGGGTTTTAATAATTTGTGGTTTTTGTGTCTACTTTCTATTGACAACTTCAACTGCTGGTGGTTTTCAGGATACAATTAAAACTCCGCCTCAAGTTGAGACGGAGTTTTTTACTCAAGACAAGGTTTCTTTCGTCCTGAATGATTTGGGATCGGTTCCCGTTTGCTCCTTGAATATGCGGTAAAAATACGTTATATTCTGATATCCAACGGAATTTGCCACCTGTGCGATAGACATTGTAGTAGATAACAAGAAAAAGCATGCTTTTTTTATGCGAATCTTATGGACGTATTCCGTAAAGGTGCGTCCCATTTGTTTTTTGAAGCAACGGCCGACGTAGTGGTGATTATATCCCAATTCTTCACATATAGCGGTCAGCTCGATATTGGACTGATAATTCTCGTTGACGTAATTTACAACGTCCGAAACGAAGCCGTTAGCTCCCTTTTCGTCCATGTCGGGGGATATGTTCCTCGACACCTCTATCAAAAGAGCGCACACGATATGCCTTAACATTCTGCGGTAGTTAGGCTTTTTTTGAGAATATTCGCTCAAGGCGACGGATACGGTTTGAAAAACGGTATCGTTATTGCAGAAGAAAACGTTTTCATAGAAGGAATCGTCAACGCTGCCTACCGTTATATCAAATAGCGGATGCGCGAGCATTTCGGGCAGAGTAGTGCCGAGGTTGAAGGTTTTATCTATTATATCGGGAGTAAAGCAGACGTTGTATATCCGAAAATCCTTTCCGCTTACGGGCGCATAACCGTGAGGAACGTTTGGCGGTACAATAAAATAATTTCCCGGGTTCAGCGTAATGCGCTTGTCTTTAAATATATGCTCCGCAGAGCCGCTGTCAACGTATACGAATTCATAATAACTATGGCTATGCAGTGCCACCTTGTTTTTCTCGCTTTTCAATACGGTAACAAGCGCGGTTCTGAGAGGGCGAACCTTATATTTCACGTCGTTTTTTAGCTCTTTTTCTGACATAAACGGCATAACCTCCTATTCTAAAATTCATAACCTAAAGTGACTATTGTAAAAAAATTATATCATACGAAAAACCGTTTGTCAACAATACTATGGAAAAAATCACGTTAAATTTTATTGGTAAATATGACCAAATGGGATAATTATTGGACAATATATACAATTAAGTTATGTTTTGCTACCATTGGGTTATTGAAAGCGAGATTTGAAATATGGTATAATGAATACAACTCAAATTATAAGGAGGTTTCATCATGAAACGATTGTTCAAAAACAAAGTTTTAGCTTTTGTCATTGCATTAATGATGATAGCATCGACCTTCCCGATGGGAATTTTTTCAGTCAGTGCTACTACAGTTCAAGGAACAGCGATCACCGATGCCGCGGGATTTGCGGCAATGACGGCAGACGGTACGTATTATCTTGAAAATGATATTACGATAACGGATACCTATCAGACAGAATTTAAAGGTACCTTCAACGGCAACGGTAAAACCATTACGGCATCTGCACCGATATTTAATCAGGTTATGAATGCTACGATTGAAAACTTTAAGGTTGTATCGCAAGATAATGCCGAAGTTACGCTCGCTGACGGTGGCGGAATGGTATGTAATAAGGCTGGTGGAAACACAATTTTAAGAAACATCACTAATACCGTTTCGCTAAAAAGTACCAATTCTACTTCTACAACGAATCACAGCTTGGCAGGTATTGTCGGTGATTTTGTTGCAGGAGCAGAAAAATCTACTGTAACAATCTACGGTTGCGTTAATGAGGGTAATATCTCCGCAAACGATACAAAAGGTATTGCCGGCGGTATAGTTGGAGGTGCTACTCATGCGTCAGGAAATTATAACGTAATCGTTGAAAATTGCAGCAATTCGGGAGTAATATCCGCTATGAAGTGCGGTGGCATAGTAGGTTTGTTTGACAAACTTACCGGAAGCGTAACGCTGAAGAACTGTCAGAACTTGGGTAATGTCGATGCTAAGAAAGACCTCGCAGGCGGTATTGTAAGTCAGGTCACCGCTAATATCTCAAATCTTAAAATAGAAAACTGTGTAAATTCGGGTGATGTTAGTATTGCCGCAGTTAAATACGTAGGAGGAATGATTGGCTATTGTCAAATGAGTGGAAACACGTCCAAGGTACAAATTTCTCGTTGCTACAATAGTGGCGATATAAATGCACCAACAGATAAAGATACCGGGGCTTTAGCCGGTGGTATTGGCGGTAGAGTTAAGGGTGGACTTATAGAATACTGCGGAAATTCCGGTGCAATCTCGGGTGGAGGATACACTGCGGGAATAGTAGCCAGAAACAGTGACAATGCGAGAATTATTAGATACTGCTATAATGTAGGCAACGTAAGCAGTGCCATGGAAGTCGAAAGTAAAGACGTTGGATATTGTGCGGGTATATTGGCGTTTGGATCAGCGGATGAGATATACGGTTGTTATAATAAGGGTGAGATCGAAGGCTCAACGACTTCTAAAGCCGTTGCACAAATTGCAACAACTGATTCCAATAATTATCATGACAATTACTATCTTGATGGAATGGATGTCTTCGCATATAAAACTAAAAACGATGGCGCGGTAAAATATGAGGTCGCAGACCTTGCAAGCGGTAAGCTCGCATACGTTATGAACACGGCTATCGGAAAGACGGTTTATTATCAGAACATAGGTATAAGCGATGTTGAAGATGACGATCAGCCCGTTCTTGATGCTACTCATGCAATTGTAATTCCCGCGACAAATTCGGAAAATAACAAATATTACAGCCTCAGATTCCATACTCTTGAAACGGCATCTATAAGACTGTCGGCAAACAAGGCGGAAAGAGGAATTAGATTTGCAACCGCTGTTAACAAGGCGGACTATGATAATCTTCCTGCCGACGTTAAGGAAAGCATAAGCTTTGGAACACTCATTACCCCCGATTCTTACCTCAAGGTAGTGCAGGGTGGCGGATATGAGTTTACCAAGAGCGGCCTTGAAAAGCTTGATACAGACAAGCCTTATATGAGCATCGAAACATCTGAATTCATCGAAGAGCTTAAAGGAGCAGACAATTCTACGTATTACTATTTCTGCGGCTCTATTACGGGAATAAAAGCGGATAATTACCAGTGGGATTACAGTGCTATCGGATATATAAGCATTGGCGAGATCGAAATATATTCAACAGAGTACGCAACGAGAAACATTGCGTATGTTGCAAATGCGGCTCTTAACGATCCCGAAGGCGGATATACTGAAGAAGAGATTAATATGATCAGAGGATATCTCCCTCAAGACTAAAAATATTATAACTATTAAAAAGTATTATGGAGGAATATATGAAGAGCTGGAGTAAGCCGATTGCAGAACTGATTGCGATTTCGCCTGTTGACATTCTTCAAAATTCTGGAACAGACCCATTTTTAGAAGAGTACGCTGAGTGGGATGCTAACGGTGGAATACCCGTGTTGAAATAATTGAGATAACTGTCTGGTAATTTAAAAATTCACCTCCTCATCCGGGTTGTGTGGGCAGGTGAATTTTTAAAAGACAGGTTATGAATTTACATTTAAAGGCAATAAAACCAATCAAAATATTTAAGGAAATTTGAAATGAAAAAAATAATTTCACTGTGTTTAGTAGTAGTTATTCTTTTAGGCACGGTTTGTATGACGTCTTGTACAAACGACGAGGAGACTGATGGTACCGTTGCCAATTCCGATACGGTTGAAGATGGCAGTGCGTTTTCAACTGTTCGCCGTGAAGATTACGGAGAATATGAATTTAAAATATTATACTTTTCTATGGGTGACGGACTTAATCAACAGGATTTTGACGCCGAAGGAATTAACGGCGAGGTTCTGAACGATTTGGTCTTTAAGAAAAACAGTATGGTCGAAGAAGAATATAACATAAAATTAAAGCTTGACCTGCTGCCCAAATCCGAACAGGCTAATTTGATCCGAAACGTTGCGGCATCGGGAGACACACCTCATGACGTATATGGAATTGGTTATCAATATTTATCTCTTGCTTACGAGGGCTGGCTGCTTGATCTTAATACTCTTGAGGATTTGAGCTTTGATAGAGAGTGGTGGGACTCGAATTGGACAAAATCTATGGGCGTAAATGATCAGCTTTATTGTGCATCCGGAGATTTCAGTATCCAAACGCAGCTTTCTGTATCTGTTATTTGTTTTAACAAAAACTTATTTAAAACCTATGATCTCGAAGAGCCTTATGCTCTTGTTCGTTCCGGTGAATGGACTTATGAAAAATTGTTGGAATACACGTCTAATTTCTACGTAGATCTTAACGAAGACGGCGAGATGGACGTTGACGATCAATACGGACTGACGGGTTGGAGAGCCGAATCGGCGTACTCGATGTTCTATTCCTCGGGCTTTAGTTTTGGAGCAAACAGCAAACAAAACGGCTTGCAATTAAAGTACAGTGCAGACAGCTTGAATACTGCGTTTGAATCCGTTTATAAAATCTGGAATGAGCAAAATAGTTACCTAAACCACGGCTCATCTTCTACACACTCGTATTCGTGGGACGTATTTAAAGACGATCGCGCATTGTTCTGTGACACAGCTCTTAGCAAAATAGGTCTTTTCCTTAAGGATATGGAATCTCCCTACGGTATACTTCCATTACCCAAGGCAAATGAGGATCAAGAAAATTACGCATCGTACACCGGACGCATAATACCGATGACATGTGTTTCTAAAGTAGTTTCCGAGCCACAAAGGGCGGGGAACATTATTGAAGCGTTATGTACCGTATCGTACGATCGTGTAACACCGGATACGTTCGCTATAGTAACGAAGCTGCAGAATGCTCACGATGCTGATAGCGGAGAAATGATTGATATTGCTATTAGAAATAAGTTCTTTGACCCTGTACATTGGTATGAGATTGTCGGCTATCACGAAATGTCCGAGGTATTGCTCAGAGAAAATTCCACAAATATCTCGTCCTATTTAAGATCGTATTCCGATCCTGCCAAAAAAGAGTTAAAGTCAATCAATGAAAAATATGGCGACCTGAAGAATAACTAAGGAGGAACATTATGAATATTACGGCAAAAAAGCTTTTAGCAATTATAATTTCTGTTTTTATGCTCATCAGTGTAGTTCCTGTGTCTGTTTTTGCGTCTGACGCGCCCCAACAGGGAACTGCAATCACCGATGCCGCAGGCTTTGCGGCAATGACGTCGGACGGTACATATTATCTTGCAAATGACATCACGGTGACAGAAACGTACACCACGGTGTTTACAGGTAAATTTAACGGCAACGGTAAAACCATCACGGCAGGTACTACGTTGTTTGATAAGGTCATGGATGCTACCATCGAAAACTTTACGGTTAGAGCGGTTGGTGTTGTTACGCTTGCTAACGGCGGTGGAATGGTATGTAACACCGCAGGCGGTAACACGGTTCTTCGCAACATAAAAAATACTGTGTCATTGAAAAGCACAAACGCTGAGAAAGCTCATAGCTTGGCAGGAATAGTCGGAGACCTTGCAAAGGGCTCTAACAACAGTACGATAACCATTATCGGTTGTGTTAATACCGGAAGCATAATCGCGCAAGAAAAGCAAGGTAATGCCGGCGGTATAGTTGGCGGCGGCGTTATTGAAGCCGGAGCCTATAACGTTTTAGTTGAGGATTGTAGTAATTCTGGAAATATAACCGGAAAGAAGAGCGGCGGCGTTGTCTGCTTGTTTGACAAGCTCAGCGGAAGCGTAACGCTGAAAAACTGTCAGAACTTGGGTAATGTCGATGCTAAGAACGACCTCGCGGGCGGTATTATCGGTCAGGTAACAAAATCTATCGGCAGTCTTGAGATTTACGGTTGCGTAAACTCAGGCGACGTTAGCACGACGAACAAGTACGTTGCCGGAATCATAGGAATATGTCAAATGGTAGGAAGCACGTTTGAATGCAGTGATTACGTACTTATATCGCACTGCTTCAATAGCGGAAATACGACTACGACCAATACTGGTTGCTACAGCGGAGGTATAGTTGGAAGATTTTACGGCGGTATTGTAGAGTATTGCGGAAACACGGGTAATATACAGAGCGGAAAACACGTAGCCGGAATAATAGGCGGCGCAAGCACGGGAGTTCATACCATAAGATATTGTTACAATACAGGAAGCGTTTCGGGACACAGTTATAGTGCAGGTATAAACGCTCTCTCAGGAGTAATACTTGATGAGGTATATGGCTGCTATAACAGCGGAGCTATATCGTTCGTACAGGACACGACCACTCCAACAAGCATTGCTCAAATCGTAACCGTATACAAAACAAATGCGGGTGACTATCACGATAATTATTACGTTGAGGGTATGAAGTATAATAACACCTTGCTTGGTCAGGAAGTGGATATGCCCTGCTACGCAAAGGGCGCTCTTTCCAGTGGCTATGAGGTTATAACCGAAGGCGCAATAGCTTATAATCAGGCAGATTTATCATCGGGTAAGCTGGCTTATGATATTAACACTTCCGCCGGAAAGACCGTTTATTTCCAGAAGCTTACGGGTACTTCCGATGCTAATCCCTCTTTGGATACCTCAAAGGGTACGGTAATAAAAAGCGGAGACAGATATTTAAGTATATCTATTGCTACGGAAAATGCGGCAGCTATTAAATTGGATTCGGCTTCCGGTCTCAAATTCAACACTGCGATAAACAAGAACGATTACGACGCGCTTATTGCCTCAGGCATTTCTGCTGACAGTATAACCTACGGAACTGTTATAACCTTTAATAGCTACGTTGAAGCTGTTGAAGGTAAGGGTGGTTCCTTTACGATGTCGGATTTTGACGAAATGATCACCGGTGGTACGTCTTATATCAAGGATGCGGGAAGCTCCATGGTGGTTAACGGTGATAGTTATGTGTTCTCGGGCTCTGTTTTGGATATCGCTTCTAAAAATTATAGCAGAGAATACAGTGCTATAGGATATCTTAAGATCGGAGATGTCATCGTATATTCCGGAGATTACGTAACGAGAACCGTTGCTGACGTAGCGGAAGCCGCATATACGGACAGAGCGCCGAATTCGAGTGCTGAATATGGCAATCAAATTTCCGCAAGCAGTGCGAACGCCATAAACGCGACTGAGAGCCACAGTGCATATACCGAGGCACAGCTTACGGTTATCAAATCCCTTTATAACGCAAGATAAATAAGGAGTCGAATTATGAAAAAAATTATTGCGATTTTAGTATGCTTATCTATGCTTTTGATATGTTTTGCAGCTTGTAGCAAGAATGAAACTACAGACGATACAACGAGCGATAGCATTGCCGAATCCGTAGATAACGGTACCTCGGATACCGAAGACGAGGATGATGAAGAATTGACCGAGCCAAGCTTTGGTGATGAGGACGAAGATGAAGGCGACGGCAAAATAACTATAGACGGAGAAAACATCGGAACACCCGGCGGAAGCAATGCCGGTGAAAACTGGTCTAAGCCTTATTAAGCATAAAGAATCTTGCCTTAGCGAATATATGTGATATAACCCACATAAAAGCCAGGTAATACATATTAAATAAAGATGCTAAAACGATCAAGGTTCTTTGAAAAAATCAAGAACCTTGATTTTTTAGAAGTGGAGCTGTAAGGAGAAACAATATGAAAAAAAGGATAATTATTGCGGTTTGTTTTGTGTTGAGTGTTATAATGCTCTTGACGTCCTGCAATGATAACGTATCGCCAAACGAGACCGAGAGCGCCTCGGAAGCGTCGGAAGCGTCTATTGTGTTGTTCAACGAAGACGGCAGTCTCAATTATACGATAGTTCGTCCCACGAAATGCTCCGCAAGGGTCGAAAACGAAATATCGAATATGTGTTCTGTGATAGGTAAGCTATCCGATAAAGAATTGAATATAAAAATAGACTCGCTTGACGAAGTGGATGACGACGGAATATGGATGATCCAAGACATCCTACACGTGTTGGTTACGAGGAATGGTGGACTCCGAAATTTAAGGAACATCTTGAGAAATACTAATAATCGAGAAAAGTAAAAACATTGTAATATGAAACGTAAGGAAATATTATGCTTATGAAAAAATTTTTATGCTTACTTTTATCTGTTGTGACGATAGTTCTTTGTTCTTGTTCTGCAGGAAATGAATCAGAAACGGAAGAAACAACCGAATATTTGGAAAGTAAAACTGAGGTAGAAACTACTGTTCTCGATACATATCGGGATTTTCTTGATGAAATAACGTATTTGAATTTTGAATTGGGGAACCAGGATTCTCCCACGTTTGTAGGGCGTTGGTTTGAGAAAAAGATAAACGACGTTTCTCATATGGTTACCTTAAATGCCGGAAGTGCTTTATACTTTATGATAGATGGAGCAAAGTCGGTTAACGTAATATTTACAAACATCTGCAAAAATGAAGAGCCGTATTTCTCGTATTCCATTGATGGAGCAGAGCCTGTGAGACAGCGAGTGACCGAGCCTTCAGTGGTGCTCCCCGACGATAAGATGCATACGGTTATTATCTACACGGACGGAATTGATGAAAACGCCGGAAATAAGTGGGCGCACGAGATTGGCTTCGCATTTAAAAAGATTTATGTTGAAACGGGAAGTGTATACGGTATCAAACCTAAAAACAAGGTTATCGCCTACTATGGCGACAGTATAACCGAGGGCGTAAATGCGCTTTCAAAAGGAACAAACGCTGAGTCTAACAGCAGCACAAACGCATATTCTTATTTCTGCTCTCAGGAGCTTGGTGCAGTTACCCACAACGTTGGATACGGAGGCTCCGGCGTAACAAAGCCGGGATCGTTTCATACGTTTATAAATGCCGTTCAGTATCTAAGCAAAGACCGAAAGGTGGACAAAAGCTTTAAGCCGGATGTAATCGTGATAAATCACGGTACAAACGACAACGTGGCAGATAACGATGCGGTGTTTATCAATGAGCTTAAAGAGGCGTTGGAGTGTCTTATTGAGAAATATCCCGATACGCCTATATTCTATATGATTCCGTTTAGTCAGCGCTCGGCGGGCGCAATACAAAACACGATAAACACCTATTTTGCGGATGCTGATATTACCGTGATCGAAACTGCTTCTTGGGGAATTACAAAAGAAATTGGTCCTGAATTTCTCACTGATACACTCCACCCTAATGCATCAGGAGCGAAGATGGCAGGCATCAAGCTTGCCGCGGCTATTGAAGCAAAGCTTGGCAAAGATTTCTTTAAGATAGGCTGATTTTAGATAAGAAGGTTTTGTAAAATGAAAAAATTTTACTTATTGCATTAGCTCTTGCATGTTGCTTGGGATCGTTTTCGTCATGTGCAACGAAGCAGGAAAGCCCGGAAGCCACGGAAACAACAGAAACTGTTGAGGCTATTGTTGACAGTGGTGAAAACGGTGATATAGAAGAGTATATAGCTAAAGATATTGATCTGTTTTTTACCGAATTGGACACTATAGGTTCAAAGAAAAGCGCTAAAGGAAATTACGTTGAGGGAGCGTCAGTGAAGTACGCAAGATGGGTATCTACGAAATTCGTAGACGTTTCCGAATAATAGTGTTGAATATTAGCGTGATTTGAGATTGAAATTTTATGAAAATAATTGTATAATCTGTTATGTGTACCCTTTCAAATATAGGTGTTTTACAAATATGTTTGTTTAACTATGCCCATCTATAAATTTAATAAACACAACTCATATGAGTGTCGAGAAAATACATCTCGGCACTCTTTTTATATTCAGATTTAAGGAGATTTATATTGAGATATTATAACAACAAAAAAGATATACCAAGCACATATTTTCCAATGCCGAAAAGCATTTTCAATCTCGGTCTTACGTCAGGTGAGATACTCGTATATACGTACCTTATGTACTGCGAAGATAGACAAACGCATCAATGCTATCCAAGCTATTCAACTATTGGTGAAGCGGTAGATATGAGTAACAATACCGTTAAGAAACATGTAAAAGGTCTTGAAAGGAAAGGACTTATAACTACCGAATATACCGCAGTTAAAACCAAAGACGGAAGAACGCATAACGGTAGTTTGCTATATACACTCCGTCCACTACAACCAATAGAAGAGGCATATTTTCAGAAAAAGATACGTGAAGCAGAGGCAAGATTAAAACTAAAAATAGCCCTTGAAAAGCAACAAAAGTATGGGTCATAAGCACTATTTTACTGCTTCGATTTGATAGCAGGATAAAGCCGTGTCTCGCACGGCACTTTTTTACCGCACGGCAACGCCGAGCGAGAGACAAAAATCAAGGTGTTTCAAGGATTTTCGGAGAATAACAGGCATAGGTCACGACACAAACAAAAGGTGTCTGCTGGCGCCAATCTGACAAAAATTCGGGCACAAGCACCTAAAAACATAAGGCGTATCAAGGGATAGGCGATGTCTGCCCTTGGCGCCTTTTTCTTATTATCCGCAAATGATAACAAATTGATAATTCTCAACAATATCGCTGGATATATACCAAATTTTGTGGTATTGTTGTTAGTAAAAGAAAGGAGAAAACTATGGTAACTAAAAAGCTATTAACAAACGGAAACGCATTTAAGAGAACAGACGGTCGATGGGGCGGTACGGTATGGTATATGGACGAGAGTGGTGAGAGAAAACGCAAGAGCTTCTCGGGAACGACAAAACAGGAAGTTAACAAAAAGATGACCGCATATATTGAAAACTTCAACAATGAGATAGAAACCTCAATAGAAGCCAACAAAACACTTAAGGACAGCATGACAAATTGGCTTCAAGTATTCAAATTTCCATCGGTTGAAAGAACAACATATGACAGATACGAATGTACCGCAGAAAACCAAATATATCCCATGATCGGTAATAAAATAGTCGGTAACATTACGGCAGCCGACATCAAAAAAGTCCTCAATCATTGGATGACTGAGGGATATGCTTATACAACGGTAAAGAAAGTACACAATATATTAAACGAATATTTCAGATACCTAACACAACAAGAGCTAATAAATAAAAATCCTATGAACGCCGCTCCTATGATAAAAAAGAGTAATTTCTACGCAATACAAGAGAAAGAGGATTTACCGACAAGTGAAACAATAACAGTATTCACGGCAGAAGAAATCGAGAAACTCAAAACCGAAGCCGCCAAGGTATACGGAACAGGTAAGAAGCTATACCGCCAAGCAGGAGCATATATCCTAATGCTGAACACGGGACTGCGAGCAGGCGAAATGCTGGGCATCGTGAACAGCGATATAGACCTCGAGAGACGAGTTCTGCACGTGCAGAGGGGAGTGAAGGTAATAAACAAAAGAGACGGAGTGGAGCGTTCTGACGGCTCTACGGAGGTCAAGGTCGGAAAGCTAAAAAGCGCCACAAGCAAGAGAGATATACCACTAAATGATACGGCAATAAAAATGATAGAAGAACTTCGCCAAGAGTTCTACTTCGGAGAGGATAGTCCGCTAATCTGCGACGAGAATGGCAACTACACCAAACCCGATATATTTAGAAGAAGATACCATAGACTGCTTGAAGGCGCGGGAATAGAAAGCAAAGGACTACATTCTCTCCGCCATACCTTCGCAACCAATCTTGTAAACGGAGTCAAGCAACCCGATGGAACAATTAAGTCACTTACCGTTAAACAAGTAGCAGACCTACTCGGACACTCCACAACGCAAGTAACAGAGATGTACTATGTGAAGAAGGACACAAGTATGCTCAACGGAATCACCAATGACTTCTGCTTATAAAGGCTCAAAAATTGCGTCGGAGTAAACAAAGATAAAAGGGCTACCGCAACAATTAAAATTTGCGGTAGCCCTGACGTTTTTTGAAGCTGTGTTGATACGGTTGCTGCTTTTTTGATGCTGTACCAAACGGAACGGTTGTAACAGTTGGAATTATTGGAAAGGCAGTATCTCGCGGAGGATTCAGAACCCCGACTTGCGCGATAGTTTGCGATAAATCTTCGCTTGGTTTTGGCGCAAGTCCAACCGTAATTTTGCCTTTCGGCAAAATTCGGTGGGGTTCTTCATCGCAAAGTACCGCTAACAAAATAATAAGGACGCATTCTGACGAATGCGTCCTTATTATTTTGGCAGGGGCAGGAGGATTCGAACCCGCGACCCACGGTTTTGGAGACCGGTACTCTACCAGCTGAGCTATACCCCTATTTAATACCAAAGTATTATAACATACTTTCTCGCATTTTGCAAGCCTTTTTTGAAATTTTTTTAAATGTTTTTAAAAAAGCTCTTTTCAAATAATTTAAAATATGATAAAATATATACAGTTGATTTGTAAGGAGCTTTCTTATGAGCAAAAAAATGCGATTTTTGTCTTTTGTGCTTGCTGTTTCTTTTGTATGCTTGTGCGCTGTGGCTTGCGCTCAAAAATCCGACGGTGATACTAACGCGTATACGGATACTCAAAGCACAGAAACCGAGATAACTTATGAAAACGTAAACGTTGACGATTACGTTAAGGCTATACAGTACAAGAATTTGTCAGTTGCATGGAATTCAAATAAAGATACCAAGGAAACTGCTGTGTGGAACGCAGTATACGCTACTGTTACAATTGAAAATTATCCTGAAGAGAAGGTAAGCTATTACTTTGACCAAATGAAGGATGCCTATATGCACTACGCTAAAGGAAACGAGGCGGACTATCTTTTGATCCTTGAGGCGCAGGGAACGAGCGAGGAAGAAATGCTTGCTAAATCCCGTCAGATGGTAAAAGAGGATTTGGTTTACGAATACATAGTAAGGCACGAGCAGATAACGGTAACAGATGAGGAAAAAAACTCACTTTTTGTTAAGTACGTTCAAAAGTATAGTGCAGAGCTTAACAAATCCCCAGAATACGTGAAAGAGCAAATGGCGGAGTATATATACGAATCTATGCTTTACGATAAGACTACGGAATATCTTTTCTCGGTAAATACATTCGTAACCGATCAATAAAATAAATGGGCACTAGGATGTTTGCAACGGCAGAATCCCGAGTGCCCATTTTTATTGCTAAAGTAAGTTGACATTCCTTCCTTTATGTGTTATAATTATAATGTTGTGGATTTTTAAGTTTATATATAATTTCGGAGGAATATTTTGAAAAATCAGATAACACTCCGCTCCGGCGCAACTATATACCAGGTTGACGCTGAGGAAGCAAGCCAAAAGAATTACTTGACACGTCACGTGCTTTCAAAAATGCACCTCGTGCCTAAGGGTGATCCCGTTGCGTACGACGTCTCTCCTGACGGTAGCATGATTTATTATTTTGATCCTACAAGAGTCGAGGAGGCAGCTCCTGAAACGTGGTATTTCCCTCGCTCAAAGCGCGAGACTATGACTCTGCCCGGTGGCAGTATCATTGAAAGAATGAGTGTTAAAAATGCCGCCGCAAGAGGATATTATACCGCGGAGCGCCTTGAGCGCATGCACTATGAAACGGTAGAGGAGCCCGTTGCTTACACCTATAAGGCGGACAAGTCAGTCCTTTATTTTTACGACAAAAAGACTGCTAAGAAGCTTCCGCTTATGTGCGCGCAGTGCGGAAAGGACGTAAGATACCGCAAAAAGCTGTGTAGAGAATGCTATGAAAAGGATTTGGCAATACGCCGCGCTGAGGGCAACGCATACAGAGCCGCAAGCTACGGAATGGACCGCGCTAAGGTGCTTTTCTTTGACCTGGAGCTTACGGGATTTTATGACCACGATGAGATACTCTCAATTACTATCGTTGACGGCTTTGGCAATATGATAATGGATACTCTTGTAAAGCCCGTATCTACCAAGAGCTGGAAGCGCACCGAGGAGATACATAAGATAACTCCCGCCATGGTTAAGGACGCCCCCATTCTTGACGAGCTTGTTCCAAGACTAAAGGAGATATTTGCGGGTGCGGAGAATATAATCGCGTACGGAGTATCTACCGATTACAGCCATATAAAGAAGATTTATAATGAAGGTAAGGAGCGTGAGGATTTTCGTGCGAAGATCAAATGCTGCGCAAACGAGTTCGTTCGCTATACCCACGAGAACAGACCCGATCTGCTCCATGCGTCGCTTACTGATGCCATGAGCTGCTTTGAGATAGAATGGGAGGGTGTGGCGCATTCGTCGATTGCCGATACGCTTGGTTGCCGAAAGGTATGGGAGGCGCTTTTCCCGAATTATTATTGCAATTAAATCGGAGGCATTATGGATAGACTTTTTGGACTTGATAGCGTAAGCGCTCACGACGAGTCGCTTGAATTGCTTATGACCGTTTACAATTCTGCAGAGCAGGCGGTTGTTGAGAGTATTCTTAATGACGCAGAGATACCGTATCTTGTGAAGGAGCGCGGAGCGGGAAGTAGTGTGAAGGTCATTACGGGCTTTTCTATGTACGGTACGGATATTTTTGTTCGCCGCGAGCAGCTTGACGAGGCAAAAGCAATTTTTGAGTCGGCAGAGTTCGTAGAAACGGAGAACGACAATGATTAAGGAAATATTGCTTTGTAAATACGGCGAGATCGTTCTTAAGGGGGCAAACCGCAAGTATTTTGAGGATATGCTCACCAAGGAAATGAAAAAGCGCGCTAAGGCGTACGGAAGCTTTGACGTTTATCGCGCGCAGAGCACGATATATATCGAGCCTAAGGACGACATGGCAGACGTAGACGGAATGTTCGTTGCAGCTTCAAAGGTGTTCGGTATTGTTGCCATATCCCGCGCTGCCGTTTGCGAAAAAAGCATGGACGATATCGCAAGAGTTACGAGAGAGTATATTCCGCAGTTCCTTGACGGGAAGAAAACCTTTAAGGTAGAGGCTAAGCGCTCGGATAAGAGCTTTGCTCTCGACTCTATGGAAATTTCGAGAGATATAGGTGGAGTGGTGCTTGAAAGCTACCCACGTATAAGAGTTGACGTTCACAACCCCGACGTTGTGGTTAAGGTTGAAATAAGAGAGTTCGGCGCCTACGTCAGTGCAGGGCAGTTTAAGGGAGCGGGCGGTATGCCTGTGGGAACCAACGGGCGTGGCTTGCTTTTGCTTTCGGGCGGAATTGATTCTCCCGTCGCGGGATATATGATCGCTAAGCGCGGTGTGCGCATTGACGCGCTTCACTTTGAGTCCTTTCCTTATACGAGCGAGAGGGCAAGAGAAAAGGTGCTTGACCTTGCGCGCATAGTTTCCGAATACGCAGGAGATATATACGTTCATATCGTATCTCTTACCCATATTCAGGAGGAGCTTGTTAAGGCGTGCGACGAGGATTACTTCACCTTGCTGCTTCGCAGATATATGATGACTATTGCGGAGCGTGTTGCAAGGGAAAAGAATTGCTCCGCGCTTATTACCGGCGAAAGCCTCGGCCAGGTCGCATCGCAGACTATGCAGGCAATAGGCGTTACGGATGCGTGCGTGAATATGCCTGTGTTCCGTCCTTGTATCGGTATGGATAAAGAGGAGATAGTTCAGATTTCGCGCAAGATAGGAGCGTTTGAAACGTCTATTCAGCCTTATGAGGATTGCTGTACGGTGTTTACCCCCAAGCATCCCCGTACGAAGCCCGAGCTTCATAAGGTTGTTGCCGAGGAAAATAAGCTTCCTTTTGCGGAGCTTGTTGACGAGGCTATGACAACCCTTTATACTGTTCACATTCAACCCGAATATTGATTTAAAAACCGCTCTCATACAAACGAGAGCGGTTTTTTTAACGGACAGTCCTCGACTGTCCGTTAAAATAAAAAAAGAAAGACGGCGGTACGTAGGGATTTGAACATTTAAAATTTGTAGGGCGGGGGTTTATCTCCCGCCGTATATTAAATTGACGTCTTTTGTAACGGCGGCAGCAAGCCACCGCCCTACGTGTAGCAGAGTCTTGC
>SVQL01000125.1 GCA_015065365.1 Oscillospiraceae bacterium
GTGAGCTCTGTGAGCAGAGCCGAATGCGTCGTTTACGAAAATATCGCCGTACTCGGAAAGAGCCTTTGCGAAGTCAGCGCCGTTCTTGGTCTCTCTTGCGTCGAAGCGAACGTTCTCGATAAGAACAGCCTCGCCTGCCTTAAGAGCGGCAACCTTTGCCTTTGCGTCCTCGCCGATTATATCCTCAGCGAACGTAACCTTGCCGCCGAGAAGCTCGTTAAGTCTGTCAGCAACGGGCTTAAGAGTGAACTTCTTCTTGTCGTCAAGAGCCTTCTTAAGAAGATCGGCGGTAGCAGCGGCCTGCTCGGACTCGGGGAGAGCGGCAACCTTCTGCTTTTCCTTCTTGGTAAGACCGAAGCCCTCGGTAAAGATGCTGTGGGGCTTGCCCATGTGAGAGCAGAGAACTACCTTTGCGCCCTTTTCAAGCAAGTACTTGATAGTGGGAAGCGCCTCGACTATTCTCTTGTCGGAGGTGATAACACCGTCCTTGAGCGGTACGTTGAAGTCGCAGCGAACAAGAACGCGCTTGCCGGCAACGTCAATATCTTCAACTGATTTTTTGTTGTAGGTCATTTTAGTATATCCACCTTTCTAATAATTTACCAAATAATAGTATAACACAAATTTACGAATATATCAATAGGTATTCGTTAAAAATTTATCTTTTTATTCTCTCTGATTCAAGCTTAGAGTATATACAGCCGCAAAAGGCTTGACGGTAAAGACCGTACTGCTCGGATAGCTTGCAGGAGCGCAGATATCCGCCCTTCTTTTTGAAGTCGGAATACAGGTATTTAACTCCGTATTTTTTTGACATATCTTCACCAATTTTCGCCAATAGCTCTGCATTTTTATGGGGGCTTATGGAAAGAGTAGTTGTAAAGTAATCGAAGCCGCCGTTTTTCGCCGCAATGGCTGACTCCTCGAGCCGCAGGCTGAAGCATCGCTCACAGCGCTCCCCGCCCTCGGGGGCGTCCTCAAAGCCCTTGGCAATTTCAAAGAAACGCTCGGGCTCGTATTTTGACGGAAGAATATCGACCTCTACCGCAAGTCCCGCATCCTTTACAAAGCGTTCAAGCTCACATAGGCGCGTGTTGTATTCCGCTTCGGGAGAGATATTCGGATTGTAGAAAAAAAGGGTTATTTTGAAATACTTTGAAAGATACTCCAGTACGTAGCTTGAGCATGGAGCGCAGCAGGCGTGGAGTAAAAGTGTTGGACGCTCGCCGCGCTTTCCAAGCTCGGAAAGCGTTTTGTCAAGCATTAACTGATAGTTTTGTTTCATTTTATTACTTTGCAAATTTTTGTTCGTACTGCTCGATACAACTTGAAATTATACGAAGCGCTTCTTCACGTGTGAAAAGCTCTTTTACAGCAGTCTGCTTATTTTCAAGCTGCTTGTAGACGGTGAAAAAGTGCATCATTTCATCAAAAATGTGGTGAGGGAGCTCGTCTATTGAATGAATGTTATTGTAGGACGGGTCGGAGAATGGCACGGCAATAATTTTATCGTCGAGCGCGCCGCCGTCTATCATTCGCATAGCGCCAATTGGAAAAACTCTTACGAGCGTGAGGGGTTGAATTGCCTCGTTGCAAAGTACCAATACGTCGAGCGGGTCGCCGTCATCCGCATAGGTACGGGGAATAAAGCCGTAATTTGCGGGATAGTGTGTTGCGGTATAAAGTACTCTGTCAAGGCGGAGAAGTCCGGTGCGCTTGTCAAGCTCGTATTTGCAGTTTGAATGCTTTGAAATCTCTATTACTGCTGTAAAATCCTCGGGGGTTATTTCTTCGGGAGAAATGTCGTGCCAGATATTCATAACGTCAGTCCTTTCCGTATTTAATTATTTAACGTATTCAAATTCAAGGTCGTATATGCACACAGTATCACCTTCGCCACAGCCCTTTTCCTCAAGCATAGTAAATACTCCGCTGTTTTTGAGAACCTTTTGCAGATAATTCATTGATTCGTAGTCGCTGAAATTTATCTGTCCAAGCAGGTTATAAAGCCAATCGCCCTCCACAAAGTAGGTATCATTCTCGCGGCGAATCTTGGTTTCTTTGGATTTCTCCACAAAAGCGTCCTCAGGTGAATATTCCTCTGCGTAAACGAGCATGGGGGGGAGTTCCGCAAGCATTTTTGCGCAGCGGCTGATAAGCTCGTCAAGTCCTTCACCTGTTATTGCGGATACGTAGAAAAGCTCACAGCCAAGCTCCTTGACGTAGCTCTCGAAGGCATCAACGTCAACGTACTCGCGGTCAAGTGAGTCACACTTGTTAGCTACGATTATCTGTGGACGCATGGAGAGCTCCTCACTGTATTTTTTGAGCTCTGTATTTATCATTTTTATGTCGTTAACGGGATTTCTGCCCTCAAAGCAGGAAATATCAACGACGTGAAGCAGCAGTCTGCATCTGTCAACGTGACGGAGAAATTCGTGCCCAAGACCGAGTCCTTCCGAGGCGCCCTCGATAAGTCCGGGTATATCGGCGGCAACAAATCCGCTCTCGCCGCCCGTGCGGACAACACCGAGGTTCGGGGAGAGGGTAGTGAAATGATAGTCGGCAATTTTGGGCTTTGCAGCACTTATAGAGGAAAGAATAGATGATTTTCCAACACTTGGGTAGCCGATAAGACCGACGTCCGCGAGCATTCGAAGCTCAAGCGTTACCTCGCGCTCCTCGCCCTTAGTACCGTTTTTGGCAAAATTGGGAAGCTGACGGGTGGGGGTTGCGAAGTGCTTGTTGCCCCAACCGCCTCTGCCACCGCGACAGCAGATATAGTCCGCGCCATCGTTTTCGGTCATGTCGTGAATGATCTTTCCCGTGGCGGTATCTCTAATGATAGTCCCGGGGGGAACCATTATCACAAGA
>SVQL01000126.1 GCA_015065365.1 Oscillospiraceae bacterium
TCTCACCGCGAAAAGGCTCGTTCATGACAAACAACGTATCGTCGCGCTCTTCGTCCCGGTGAGTGTGGCAATGACCTGCCGTACATTCCTTATCCGCACCCGATGCGGTATGCGTGGCGGGAGGCTCCTTTGTTTTGGGAGCTTTGTCGTTTTTGTGATTTGTTTTGATCTTCATTTCATCCTCCGTGTCTCGCTAAAATCGCGAATTGGATCATACCCAAAATACCGTCACACACGGCACAGCCCTCGCGCGAGGACCGCAAACGGTTTTCTGTCGATTAACACCTACAAATCTTTTTTCACCCGTAGTTTATCATGCCTATTATGCATTTTTCAATCGTATATTTAAACAAAAAAATAATTTTTTTTTATAAATATTGACGAAAGGATTTAAGTTAATTCCCTTTTATATTAAAATAGGTAAAAATCAAGGGGAAGCCCGCTTTGTGCGAGCCTCCCCTCTATTTTTTAACGTATAGGAAATTGCGTGATCCCTACGCCGCCGTTTTGAAGTGCGCCACTTAGATTTCTATAGTGGCGATAGGCGGTAGGACGGTACAGGCTGTGCCTGCTTTTTTGTTGATCCGTTACCGAAACGTTATTCTATCATTCCTTTACAAGAGACGAGAGAAGCTTTGAAAAGTCGTCTGCACCGATATAGGTTTCGGGGAGAGTACCGTTCCACTTCTCAATGTAGTAGTAAAGAAGCAGCGCTTCAAGGTCCTCGTTTGTGAGGTTGTCGGGATCCTTTGCGAATATGTCTCTCACCTGACCGATGATAGCCGCGTCCTTCTGACCTGCGTATTCAGCCGCATCCGCTTGGATCTTGGTTACGTCAAGCTCTGCCTGAGCCGCGATCTTTGCAACAGCTGCGTCGGCGTTAGCCTTGGTCTCGGCTATGTTCTTTGCGTATTCAGCCTCCATAAGAGCCTGTGCCTGCTCTATCTCCGCCTGCTGCTTTTTCTGAGCCGCTACCTGCTTTGCTTCAACGGCGTTGGTAAATGCATCGGAAAAGTCAAGGTTTTCAAGAGAGGTATCGAGAACGTCAATGTTGTAAGCATCAAGCTTTTCTATAAGTATGTTCTTGATCTCGTTTGAAAGCTCAGCTCTCATTTCGAGAAGCTGTTCAGCCGTGTATTTTGCAATAACGCTCTTTACCGCTTCCTGAATTCTCGGCATAATGACCGTGTCGTAGTATGCTATACCGATGGTACGGTAAATATCCTGTGCGTTTTCCTTTTGAATCTGATAGTTGAGCGAGTATGTTACGCTTACCTCCTGAATATCGGAAGAAAAGCTGACAAGGTTGATAGATGCCTTCTGGTTTCTGTTGTCCATGTTGATAACGGTGATCCAAGGAGTAGTTACGTGAACTCCCGCCTCATACGTATAATCCTCAACGTTACCGAAGGTAGTTACTATACCCGTATGACCCGTAGGAACGGTACGCACACAGCAAAGTCCGCAGATAAGAATTCCTACGATGAGCACAACGCAGGATACGCCTATCTTTGCTCCTTTGTTTTTGGTTGACGATTTGAACGCAAATATTGCTCCTACTGCCGCCAAAGCAACGATCAATCCAATAGCAAACAATGCAATCATTTTCTTATTCTCCTTATAAAAAATCAATTTTGTGTACCAAAGCTTTTGTACGGTTATATTATATAATACTTTTCTGCCGTTGTCAACGAATATCCGATGAAGTGCGGACGCGTCACGGCACCTCCGATGCAGGTTTAATGCTGTTTTTGGGCTAAATTGAATAATTTTTGACTTTTTTAGTTCAAAATCGGCTTTTTCGGTCGACTCAAAACTGTATCGGGTAACGTAATGATATCAACTGCATATACTATGCGTAAGCGGCGAGCAAAAGCAGAAAAATAAATATCGTATTTTTTCAAAAAAGATGTTGACAAACCGAATTTGCGTATGCTATAATATCATGCGTGTGAAAAACACACCCAAATTTTATAGGATGGTGACGTAGCCAAGTGGTAAGGCCCCGGTCTGCAACACCGTTATCCGCCGGTTCAAATCCGGCCGTCACCTCCAAAAAATTCCGAAAGCTTTTGCTTTCGGAATTTTTTTATCCAAGCCGACG
The DNA here is from genome assembly GCA_015065365.1 of Oscillospiraceae bacterium. Classification (GTDB taxonomy): domain Bacteria; phylum Bacillota; class Clostridia; order Oscillospirales; family CAG-272; genus HGM12713. The sequence continues at coordinate 2,105 of SVQL01000126.1, forward strand.
AAGGAGGCTTGGTATGTAATCAACGCGCTCGCGCGTTGTATGTAATTGCGACGGAGTCGCGTATGGCATCACGCGCAAGCGTGTATAAATTCGTCGGCTTGATAACATACATCCCTTCGGGATGATTCCATACAGCCCTTACGGGCTGAGGACATACCGCCTGCGGCGGATTTCATCCACGGCTACGCCGTGATTTGGATGCGAAGGACGCGAAAGGAGAACAAAATGGCAAAAAATCTCTTACTTGAATATTCAGAAGAGCTTGCCACAAGGTGCGAACTGCTTTGCAAATCTATCAGCGGAAACTCCAACACTGTTTTCCAGCTCCGCAAATCCTCGTCAAGCGTGTTCGCAAATATCACCGAGGCGCAGTATCCCCAAAGTCTTGCGGATATGCTCTCAAAATTCAAGATTGCAAGAAAAGAGTGCACAGAAACAGAAAGCTGGCTCAAATTGCTCTTTAATACAAAGGTGATTGACGAGCAATCATTCAAAACCTACCGCAACCTCTGCGGCAGAATACAACGAATGCTCACCTCGTCGTGTATTACGATTGAAAAGAAAATAGAAGAAAAGAGATAGGGACTTCAGCTTGAAGTTCCTTTTTCATATTCTCTACAATATTTCAAAAAGTATTGCACTCCGCTCCAAATGTGCTATAATAAAATCGAGAAAGGCGGTGCTATAATGAAAAAAGTATTAATTTCTTTATTTTTACTTATTTCAACTCTTATGCTCTCATCCTGTCAGGTGAATTGGTTTGGTAGCC
>SVQL01000044.1 GCA_015065365.1 Oscillospiraceae bacterium
CACGAGCACCACCATCACGACGGCGAGTGCTGCCACCACGAGCACGAGCATCATCACCACGAATACGATGAACACGGCAACTGCTCCTGCGGACATCATCACGATCATCACGATCACCACGATCATCATCACCATCACGACGGCGAGTGCTGCCACCACGAGCACGAGCATCATCACCACGAATACGATGAACACGGCAACTGCTCCTGCGGACATCATCACGATCATCACGATCACCACGATCATCATCACCATCACGCCGACGAGGTATTCGTAAGCTACGGAGCAGAAACCACCAAAAAGTTCAACGAAGCCGAGCTTAAAGCGGCGCTCGAATCCTTTACAAACAGCGATCGCTACGGAATGATCCTTCGCGCAAAGGGAATCGTTGCGGGGGATGACGGCAGATGGATACACTTCGACTATATTCCCGGCGAGCCCGATGTGCGCCACGGCGGTGCAGGCGTTATCGGAAGACTCTGCGTAATAGGCTCAAAGCTTGATAAAACCGCTATATCCGAGGTCCTCGGTGTCGAATTAAAATAACAACGGAGACGAAAAATATGAAATCACCTAATATTCCCGTATATCTTTTCACAGGATTCCTTGAAGGCGGAAAGACACACATAATTCAGGAATCTATGTGCGACGACCGATTCAATACAGGTGAAAAAACACTGATAATTCAATGCGAAGAGGGAATTGACGAGCTTGACGCCTCCCAGTTCAGCGGCAAAAATATATATTTTGCCAATCTCGATAGTGAGGAGGATGTTACTCCAGATAAGCTCGAGGCGTGTTGCGGCGGACACATAATAGACCGTGTTATTATCGAATATAACGGAATGTGGCAGCTCGCTACGCTTTATAACAACCTGCCTGACGACTGGTTCATCTTCCAAAATATGATGTTTGCTGACGCCAAGACCTTCTTCACATACAATCAGAATATGAGAAGCCTGATGGTCGATAAACTGATGTCCTGCGAGATGATAGTGCTCAATCGCACCCCCGACGATATGGATAAGGAGGAGGTCCACAAGATAGTCCGCGGTATTTCTCGCCGCGCAACCATCACCTACGATTATCCCGACGGACACGTTGAATACGACGATATCGAAGACCCTCTGCCTTTCGACATTGACGCTCCCGTCATCGAAATTGCCGACGATGACTATGCTATATGGTACAGAGACCTCAGCGAAGAAACCGATAAATACGACGGCAAGGTAGTCAAATTCAAGGGAATTGTCGCCAGAGACCTCAAGCTCGGCAAGGACGCGCTCGTTATCGGCAGACACGTTATGACCTGCTGTGCTGACGATATCGCGTATAGCGGTCTGGTCTGCAAATTCAAATCTAACGTCGCATACAAAACGCGCGATTGGATAAACGTGCAGGGAAGGATCAAAATCGAAAAAAACAAGCTGTACGGTCGTCCGGGACCCGTTATTTACGCAGAAACCTCCGCTTATACAGACAAGCCTACACAAGAAGTAGCAACCTTCTATTAATCTCAATCTCACCGAAAGGAGATTTTTCATGGCTAAGACAATCGCGAAAAATAACGCCAAGATACAAGCGCCGCCTATTCCTGTCAAGGAGGAAAGAAATATTGGAGTTGAATTATTCCGAGTAGTCTCAATGATCTTGGTAGTTTTGCTTCACGTTTTAGGACACGGAGGAGTATATTCTTCTGCGGGAGCATTGACTGACAATTATAAAGTTGCTTGGTTCCTTGAAACTATGGCATACTGCTCGGTCAACTGTTACGCACTGATTTCAGGATTTGCCAACGTAAAATCAGGATTTAAATTCAGAAGAATAGTTTATCTTTGGTTAGAGGTAGTCACACTCAATGTTGCATTAACTACGGTCATGCACTTTTTAGTGCCCACGGCAGTAGTAACCAAGGATTACTGGCTTCGCGCATTTTTCCCGTTGACAAGACGTGCATTCTGGTATTTCTGCGCATATTTCTTCATGTTCCCATTGTTGCCGATACTCAACAAAGGACTTATGTCTTTGAAAAAATATCAGCATATAATCATATGTTTTATGCTTTTGGCTCCTACGATCTTCCGCATAATTATGAACAAGGACAACTACGTGCTCGGTAGCGGATATTCGGCGCTTTGGCTGATATGCCTTTACGTCATAGGCGCATATTTTAGAATATACGGTGCACCGAAATGGGCAAAATGGTTCGTGACGCTACCTGTATTTTTCATTGCAACGTACATTGCTTGGCATCATAAGATAAACATTGAAACAATGTACGCGGAAAAGCTCATAACCAAGGACTCCGAGCTCTATACGAACAGGGGTATTCTTATAAGTTACATTTCTCCTTGTATGGTAGTAATGGCAGTGTGTCTGCTTCTGTTCTTTATGCAGATAAAGATAAAACATAAAGTCCCCAAACTCATAATCTCCAATCTTGGAAAAGCGACCTTCGGCGTATTTATCCTTCACGTAGGTGCGGCATTCTGGTATTGGAAGGATTTTTGGAATCAGTTCAAGGCATTTGGAAAAGCCGCTACAGTCTGGGAAATGCTGTGGAAGGTTGCAGTCGCAACGCTGTTCATATATCTCTGCGCCTCGCTCATAAGTCTTGCAAGGATATATTTGTTCAAGCTTTTAAAGATACACAAGGGTGTAGATTTCTTGGCTGATCTTACCGCACGCAGCTTAGATAAAGAAAAATAATTAAAAAGATAATCGGCAGTGCACATCGAACGATATGTACTGCCGATTATAAACAAAATAATGTAACATCCCCTTAAATTCGACATAGAATGATATTGAAGATAGCGTCATGCTTCTATCATAATAAAAACATATAGGGGGAAAATTTATGCAAGATAACAGATTTTCATGCGGCCCCGGCATAAGCAAGGAAACTGTTTGTATAGAAACCAACAGAATACTTGACTCTTGCAGAGACCGCGACTGCTTTGAAAACGCGAAAGTATTCCTTACAGATTGCGGAAAAGAGATCATTGAACACACAAACGCGATAAGAGTAAAGAGCGCGTGCATAGCACAAACACACATCAGTCTTGATCCCGTACAGTTTAACAGGGGATTTTACACGGTAAATATTCGCTTTTACGTAAAATTGACCTTCGAGGCCTGCATCGGCAACGGCAGATCGCAGGAATTTGAAGGCATTGCCGTATTAGATAAAAGAGTCATACTTTACGGTGGAGACTGTAACGTAAGCATCTTCCGCTCAAGCGGCGATTTTTCAGATTTCTGTACTCAGGTAGATCCTTGTTGCAAGGAAAAATCCGTACCTACAGCAGTAATTGAAGTTATCGACCCGATCGTCCTTGGGGTAAATATTTTTGAAAACACCAAGGATAATTGTTGCTGCTGTTGCTGTGCTAACGACATTCCCGAATCGGTAGTGTTAACAATGAACGGAGGTCTTGTAGATGATGAAGACGAGAGAAGATATCTGGCAGTATCGCTTGGAATATTCTCGATAGTCCGCATCGTCCGCCCGGGACAGTTCCTTATTTCCGCCTCTGAATTTGTAATACCCGATAAGGAATGCGTATCACCCTCCAACGATGATCCGTGCAGCGTATTCAATTCTATGGCATTCCCAATTTCAGAATTCACCTGTACCTCAGGTTCGGGACATCACCATCATATCGACAAAGCTCCCGGAAAATGCGGTTGCTGAGTCGCAGGGAAGTAGCTTAAAAAAATAAATATCGGTCGTGCAACTCCTTTACGGGAGATACACGACCGATATTGTTTTTATTTATTAAATTCATCGGTTGCCTTGGTCACTATCATTGGACAACCTTCGGGGATCTCGTAACCGATATCTGCGGGCTTTACCCAATAGACCGCGTTCTTTATAATGCGCTGAACGTAAGGATTGTAAAAAGAGCGGCAATATTCATGACCGGGTTGAAAATAGAATATCTTGCCAAGTCCGCGAGTGAAGCAGCATCCGCTTCTGAAAATATATCCATCCTCATACCATCCGCCAAAAACCAGGGCATCAGGCTGCGGAATATAGAAGGGCTCACAGTAAAGCTCTTCCTCCTCAATTATAAAATGGTCGGGAATACCTGCCGCAATATGGTGAGATGGCATAAGATTCCAGATTATCTCCTTTTGATCGCGCCCCCAGGAAAGATTTCCCGTAGTGCCAACGATCGACCTGAACACTTTTGAATGATGTCCCGAATGGAGAACTATAAGTCCCATTTTGCCAGCATAAACTCTCTGACGTATCCTCTCAACGAGCTCGTCACTAACCTCATGGTGGGCCATATGCCCCCACCAAAGAAGTACGTCGGTCTTTTCAAGCAGTTCGGGGGAAATGCCTTGATCGGTATCGTCAAGTGCGGCAAGCGTAATATCCAACGATTCGTCGGTTTTCAAAAAATTCTTGATACATCCGTGTATGCCTTCAGGATAGATATTTGCACACACCTCATCATGCTTTTCGTGCCTATATTCATTCCAAATAACCACGTTAAGTTTTTCCGACATAGCGTAAGTCCTCCAATTTTAAAATTATGTAGTCCTAATTTTTAAAAAGTTCCAAAAATTTCATTGATTTTCCTAATATTTGTGTTATAATTAATTATAGTATTATCTTATTGTTTTGTCAACACGTTTTTTTGCGTTAACGTCATTGAAAAACGAATTTAATGAAAACAAATAACCAAAAAGGCAAGGGAATTTTATGAAAAAAGTATGTGTTATAACAGGAGCGAGCAACGCTTTTTGCGCAGAGTTTGCAAGGGAGATGTCCAAAAACGGATATGCAGTTGCGCTTCTCGATACTAACGAAAGCGAGGCGCAGGCAGTCGCAGACGAGATATGTGCTTACGGAGGATTGGCAAAGGCATATCAAGTCGACGTTCTCAGTAGAGAAAGCATTATAAATGTTCATAAGACAGTTCTTGCAGAATTAGGAAAATGTACTGTTCTTATAAACGGCGTGGGCGGAAATAGCACCTATGCTACCACAACCAACGAACACTTTGAATATGGGGATGATAAGCGCAACGATCTGTTAACGTTTTTCAATCTCAATGAATCCGGATTTGACTTCGTTTTTGATCTCAACGTAAAAGGAGTGCTTATTCCTACGCAAATATTTGCACTTGATATGATTGGAGAAAAAGGATGCTCGATCATCAATATTTCTTCAGTAAATGCCGAGGTTCCAAATACTAAAACTCCGGCATATAGCTCGGCAAAAGCAGCCGTATCTAATTTTACGCAGTGGTTAGCCGTTTATTTCGCTAAAGAAGATATCAGAGTTAATGCGATCGCACCGGGATTTTTCTCAACAGAAAAAAACAAGGACATTTTATGGAACCAGGATGGAACACCCACCGAAAGAACGGAAAAGATCCTTGCAGCTACGCCAATGGGACGACTTGGAGAACCCTCAGAGCTTCTCGGTGCACTTAAATTTCTTGTAGACCCGATCGCAGCATCGTTTGTAACGGGAATAGTTATATCCGTTGACGGTGGTTTTTCTGCATATTCTGGAGTTTGAATCAAAAGGGGAAATAACTTATATAATTACGCGCGCCATATCAACAATTATACAAAATCAAAATTTTGTATAATTCGGGGCATTAAAAACTCCGCAAATTGCTAAAATATGATAATTATCCTAATTAGCGACCTTTTTTAATATATCGCTTTATCCTTTTTGTCTTTATCCTTTTGCTTGTTCGTTTCGCACTTATATTTTTGCTTGGTTGCTTCGCCTCCGCGCAAATGTCTTTCTACTTTATTTTTTTCAAGCACGCTTTTAACATCCAAATAAAGCGATCTGTTAGTGTTTTTTAAGGTTTGCGTAACGTCTTTATGTACGGTGCTTTTACTAATTCCAAATCTTGTTGCCGTGGCACGTACCGTTGCATTATTCTCAACGATATATAATCCTAATACTACACAGCGTTCTTTGGCGGATGATAAATACATCATTACAGCTACCTCTCATAATATTTATGTCTTACAATAATGTATGTTCGAAATGCCATTTTTATACTTTTCAGGAGTTTAATCTATGTCAGATTTTGATATTTTTGAAGGTATGACTTCAATATCTGCGGTTATCAAATCTATTCAAAACGGATCGAGTGACCGCCGTATCATTAAAATCCTCTATAATGAAGACCGTCTTTCAAAGAAATTTCGTGAGCTTCAGTTTTTAAAGCATACTGCCGTTTCTTTAGGATTTGAAATTTTCCCTGTAGCCGCTGACGAGATCGACAACCTGACCGCAGGCACCACTCACGGAGGCATCATCGCAATATGTACCAAAAGAACGTTTCCTAATTTGAATGTTAAAAAATTAACAAACAGCGGTTTTTATGCCCTGATTGAAGGAATAGAAGATCCCTACAATTTTGGATATTCAGTGCGTTCTTTATATGCATCAGGTGTTGACGGAATCATTCTTCCTCCAAGAAACTGGATGGAGCTTTCAGGAATAGTTGCAAGATCGTCCGCAGGAACCTCAGAACTTGCTAATATATATGTTTCTGATCCCACGGAAGCCGTAACAAACTTAAAAAATATCGGTTTCGAGATAATCTGTGCCGAGATACGTGATTCGGTATCTCTCTATGAGCATAAATTTTCAGACTCTGTGCTGTTGGTAGTAGGCGGAGAAAAACGCGGCATTTCAAGAAAAATTCTTGACTTGGCAGATACTAACGTACGAATAGAATACGGTCGTGAGTTTATGGGTTCTCTTCCCTCCGCATCTGCAATTTCGGTAATATCCTTTGAAATTTTAAGACAAAAACACAACAAACGATAAATTTTTACAAAAAAGTCGCTTTTATTGAATATATACGTAAGATTTAAGTAGTACAATATATAATATATACTTGTTGTATGGGTAATATTTTTATTTGATCTGCCATAACCTTTACTAAAAAGTTGTGAGAGGATCTTATGAAATTATCAAAATCTAACGATCTAGATGTTCCGCTTAAGAATTGGATTTTAGAGCGCCTTGCGGGAATTTCACTTTCGTGCCGCTTCGTTATTTTGTTCGCAACCGCATGCTTGTTGGGTGTTTGTATTGAAGGCAATGCAGTGCCCGATCCCTCTGTGAACAATATGATAAACAGCTATTTTTCATCATTTCATTGTAATAGCGTTATCGAGTTTATAGAAAACGTATGCCTTTCATCATCATTCGAGTTTGTCATTCTTCTGGCAGCAATCGGTTCCGCACTAACCTTCTTTTGCTCTGCCTTGTTACATTTTTCGTGCATCGTGTGCGGAACGGTATACGGAATTTGCATAGGTGCGCTCACGTGTGATAATGTCCAGGAACAAAGCGCTTTCACTTTGCTCTATATTTTCTCCGTAGTTGCTTTTGCTATTCTTTATTCTACAAGCGCATCGTTCATTCTAAACATTAACAAACAATTCATTTCAGCGAAACGAAGCAACAAATCATTTTCAAAGATCTTCGTTTCACCAATATTCAAGCGATATCTGATAGGGTGCTTCAAAATAGTAGCTGCATTCGTCCTTGTGCGAATTCTGTACGTAGGCGCACTTTCTATTCTTCATATAATATAAAAAAAATCAAAAGAAAAGGAAATCAAAATTGAGTACTGCTAAGAAAAAATTCAAACTGTTCGATATGAACCGAGACGGCAAGGGCGTCGATCCTGGAGAAGACACCACCCCAAATCTCAAGTTCTTTTTCAAGCAGCTTGCAAGAAAATTCTCTAAGATCATATCACTGAATATCCTGATGATATTTCAAGTGATCCCCATATTGATATCCGTGTATCTTTACGTGTTTGCATCCCCCACCACACCGACCCAATATTACCCCGAATACGCCGCCTTGTTCGGCATACAGGAGGCATCGTCAACAGCGGCGGGAGCCGTGAATATGGGTATCTTTTCTTTCCAGCTCGGACTGCCTACTTATAACACGTACGTTTATTGGGTGATCGGAGCTTTGATCCTTCTCCTCGTGATAACTTACGGTTGGCAAAAGGTAGGATCTATATACGTAATGCGCGGACTCGTACGCGGAGACAGCGTATTCGTATTTTCCGATTATTTCTACGCTATAAAGAAAAATTTCAAGCAAGGATTCGTTCTTGGACTTATCGACTGCCTTATTATGTTCGTTTTGGGATATGACCTTTTCTATTATTTCAACTCCGAGCAAACGGGATTTTCGAACTTTATATACGTAATGACACTTGCTCTTATCGTTCTCTATGTAATATTCAGATTCTACACGTATCTTATGATAGTGACGTTCAACATAAAGCTTGGTAAAGCGTTTAAAAACGCGCTTATATTCATCGTTCTTGGAATAAAACGTAATGTTATGGCATTGTTGGGTCTCGTCCTTGTTACCGCACTTGCCGTGCTGCCAATCCTTTTGCTATTGCCATTGGGACTTGGAGTGGCCTTGGTACTGCCACTAATATATTATCTCGGTGTCAGCGCGTTCATTTACACTTACGCCGCTTATCCCGTCATAAAGAAGCATATGATCGACCCCGTGGCTACACCCGCCATACCGGATAACGAAGAATAAACAGAATAAATTGAAAGATCCGCATTCTCACAAAGAGATGCGGATCTTTCAATATTTTGTAACCAATATAAAAGGATGTCATATAATAACTATTAACAAAACGTTTCAAGAGCACAGCTCATCAAGAGTGCCAAATCTATATCCCTGCTCCTTGAGCTCCCTTATTACATCCGAAAATATCTCTGCATTCGTTGACGACGTTGGGTGTAATAGCATAACCTCGCCATTATGAATATTCTCCATTATCTTTTTCTTTGCTGAATCACTTGACATCTGATCGTTGTTGTCCCAATCCACGTAAGCAAAGCTCCAAAAAACAGTTTTGTATCCAAGCTCACTGACGTACTGTATGCTGGATCTGTCAAATCTCCCCTCAGGCGGGCGATAGTATTTAGATATACTTTTTCCGGTCTTTTCAATGCAAGCTGATTCCAATTTACAGAGCTCCTCCTCTATTTCCGCCTTGCTCTTGTTGACCATCGGTTTGTGAGAATACGTATGGTTGCAAACCAAATGTCCCTCGTCAAACATCCGTATTATTAATTCACTGTTTTTTTCAATAAGATTTCCCAATATGAAGAATGCCCCAGTAACGTTTTCCTCCTTCATAACGTCGAGAATCTTACTTATATTTCCATTCTCATATCCCGCATCAAACGTCAGATACACTACCTTGTCGGAGGAATCATCTCCGTGCTTCTTATCTATATAAAAGCCGTTATAATCTTGAACGTATGCAATTGAAGGATCAACGGTTGGTTGCTTGTGATCCAAGCGGTGCGCACAGTACCAATTTTGAGCGGAATCCGTTGCCGCAACTTCGAATGATAGCATAGTAATAGCTGCTATAACCCATATAAAACCTAATATTTTTAATTTTTTCATAAAATTCTCCTTCCCTTTTTATTTTTCGCTTTGTTTTTACGACTTATTATAATTTTTTTAATAAATATATTGACTTTTTTCTTTTTTTGAGTTAAAATATAGTATAAGTATAACAATTATCAAAGGAGGCAAAAAATGATACCCGAAAACGTATTTGTCGGACTTTTCATAGGCCTTCTTTGCGGTCTTATTCCGTTGATTTACGGAATTTTGAGAAAAGCTACCATTTGGGCAATAATCGGAATAGCGCTTACCGCCGTAAGCGGAGTCATTTTCTCTATTTTTGACAAATCACCCTTCAACGCGATCGTTATCAGCGTGTTGTTCATATTATTTATAGTTGCTGAGCAAAAGCGCAAATCCAAGCACGATGAGCATGATGAACACGATGAACACAACGAATTCGACGACTCCTACCCCTCCTAACCTTGATATCACTGTATCTAAACATATCCGATTTCTATCGGATATGTTTTTTGTTTTGATTATCTAAAAATGAAAAATAAATAAAAAAACTATATACAAAAAGGAGTAAATATGGTATAATAAAAGCAAGGATTGTACCGTAGAGCCGCATGATGCGCTCAACTGTAAAAATTATCGTATAGGTGGATCTCAATGGATAACAAAAACAACAAGAAAAACAACCGAGACAAATACACTCCCAAGAAAAACAAAAAGGGATATACGGAAAATTCACACCCCAACACCCGCTATGGAAAGTATTCAAGCATAGAAACCAAAACCGAAGATGAAGGTCTTGGGCTTGTAATCGGCAGAAATGCTGTAAGAGAGCTGCTCAAATCAGACCGAGAAATAGATAAGATCCTTGTGCAGCGCGGAGAGCGCGAGGGGTCTATAGTTGTGCTCGTCGCTATGGCAGTAGAAAAAGGAATACCCGTGGTAGAAACCGACAAAGCCAAGCTTGACGCTATGTCAGGGTTTGCTACTCATCAGGGTATAATTGCAATGGCATCCGAAAAAGAATACTGCTCAGTCGAGGATATTCTTGAAATCGCAAAGAGCCGAGGCGAAGATCCCGTAATAGTTATAGCGGATGGCATCACCGATCCGTATAATCTCGGTGCCCTTATCAGATGTGCCGAGGGCACGGGAGCGCACGGCATAATTATTCCTAAAAGACGATCCACGGGATTGACTCCTTTGGTATCGAGATCTTCCGCAGGAGCTATCGAGCATATGGCAATAGCAAAGGTGTCCAACATTACCAATACGATCCTTTCCCTTAAAGAAAAAGGCGTATGGGTATTCGCCGCGGAGGCAGGAGGAACACCATATTATGAAACTAATTTCAAAGGTCCCTGTGCTCTTGTTTTTGGAAGCGAGGGCAACGGCGTGTCCAAAATAGTAACCGAAAATTGCGATGTACTTATATCTATACCTATGTACGGCAAAGTAAATTCTTTCAACGTTTCCACTGCTGCCTCCGTTATTCTTTGCGAGGTCGCAAAACAACACAGGAATAACTAATTCAATCAATGCTTTCAGAAAGGAGGGTTCCACGATGTCAAATCCCAGAAAAAGCAAAAAAGAAAAAGAACTTGACATTATACTTGAGCAATTAAAAAAATCATACGGTGCCGAGTCCTCCGATATGTCCAACGATATCTCGGATGAACCATCTGAGTATGAAGAAGATCTTGAATTAAGTAGCGTTTTGTCAAAGATATTTTCCGAGGAACAAGAGATCAGCCACTCTGATACCAAAGTCAATTCAACTCATTCTGATGAAAGCGAAAACTCTCCCTTAGAAATCGAGATGTCCAGCCCTCTTGTTGAAAGCGAAATTGACGATTCGGTCATTGATACCGAGCTCTTTGATGAAAACGAAATCCACGATACGGTCATTGATACCGAGTTCTTTGATGAAAACGAAATCGATGATACGGTCATTGATGCTGAACTCATTGACGATAATGAAATTGAAAACTTAATTATCGAACCTGATGCGTTCAACGAAGACAACGAAACCGAAGAAACAGAAAACTCCGGGGAGATATTAACAAACTCCAACGATGTTGAAGAAGAAGAATTATCTTATGAGCCCGAGTTCGCAGTTGAAGACGAAGAATACGACGTTCTTACAGACTTGGCGTCCGAAGAAGAGCCCGCCCCCACATCTGAACCCGAATTCGATGATCGCATTGACTCTATTAATGAGCAGGAATCCGAAGCTCTTACCGAAGAAAAAAACGTATTGATATTAGACCCTGCGCAATATACTTACGACTGTTTGCAAGACGGTCTGCCTAAATTCAAATCCATAAACGTCAAAACCGAACAAACTCCTTTGGACTCCGATATATCCGAGGAGGTAAAAAGCGACGAAATCGAGGACTTTGATAACAATGACATTTCCCTTTTATTAAAGCTCGGATATGATAACGAGATCAAATCAAAAGTAGGACGAGAAAAAACACAAAACGTAATATTGGATAACAACAGACGTTTTGTCCCCGAAGACGATCAAAAGCCGTACGGATTTTGCGGAGAGGAATTGATCGACAGAAGCCAGATCCCGAAGATCCGTCAAAAATATCAATCTGACAAGCGCTCACTGCTCATCTCCTTAGCATCGGTGTTTATCCTGTTTTTGATGACACTCTCCGTGACGGTGTATTTCGATACGTATTCCTCGCGTACGGATAGCTTCGCGATATTGATCTTGATCGAATTTATTCTCATATCTATCATCTCGGCAATACTTTATAAAAAACTGTTCTCGGGAATTATGGGAATGATCAAGCTTGTTGTCAATCAGTATTCTGTGTTGTCGTTCATATTAGCAGTATACGTTCTGTACGATCTGACGGCTTTGATATCGTATGCCGTCAATTATAAAACCGTGCAGCCGTCCGAGCTTATTATGTTTGGAACCTGTATCGCATTTTATGCTTTGCTTACCGTAGCATCAGATCTGATAAATTGCGTAAGAGAAGCATCCGCTTTTGATTTGATGGCATCCTCAAATAATCTATTCACCGCGGAAAAAGTCTCATCAGATGCCGTTGATCCCGTGCACAGTGAAGAAACAACTTACAAGATAAGAAAAACGTCCCTTATAAGCGGATATTTCAAAAAGACATCCCAAAGTACCGCTCCCCTCATTAATCTTATCTACCTTTTAGGAGTAGTCCCATTGATCGCGTTGATCATAGGATGTACGTTCGCAATCTCAAGCGGTAGCATTATAAATGGAATATCCTCCGCAACCATCTCAGCTTTACTCTGTATTCCCCTGTCTTGCGTTTGCATATTCCCCTTCAATGAATACACGGTATCAGCAAAGCTTAAAGAAAATAAAATAGCCCTTATGGGTTATGATGCAGCGACCGAGTATTCAAAGATTCAAAATTTGACGTTCAAGGATTGCGACGTTATATTAATAACCTCATATTCCGAGATACATCCTCAGGATGTAAACGGACAAAGCTCTCTTAGGATTGCCTATGAAATATTTAACTCACTTGGAGGAACAATTGGAAAATACCATTCTTCATCTGAGATTGGCGAGTCCAACACAAAGAGCAACAATATCGTAATCAATAGTATTTCCGATAACGGTATTGATATCAACTACGCCCTGTCTACTAATATTCTTCTGGGCGACAAAAACTATATGAGAGCTCATAACATTAAGGTAAAGACCGATAGTTCTCTCCATGGAGCAACCAAGGGTCCCGACCGATCGGTTCTTTATATGGCATTTGACGGAGTGCCCAAATTGGGCTTTATAATCGGAAGCCATATCGCACCTGAATTTATCAGTTCCGCGCAAGAGCTTGAGTCGTGCGGTGTAAAGGTTTTCGTCGATTCTTATGAACCCTACGTCAACGACCTTTATTTCGAACAGAATACGGAAGAAAGGCTCGCCGTAGAAGTGCTCAAGCCCCGATCCTATGACCCATACGTATATAAAGATATAAGGGACGGAAACGTCGTTTGTACGTCTGATTGCTTTGATCTGGCAAAAATCATTCCATTAAGCAAACGAATCGTACGTCAAAGAAAAATATGTAAATATATAAATTACGGCTTGATGGCATCAGGGTTCATCCTTTCCTGCCTTTTGACCTTTACGATCAGCTCAAAAACGGATGCGCTATTTTTTGAATTTATAAAAGCTCACTGCTCTTTGATAATCAATTTCATTTTGTTGATGGGACTTGTCCCGGGAGCGATAGCCCTTTGGAAATTCAGAAAAGACAAAACAAAATCTGATACCACCACACAAAACGGAGATAAAAACCCAAAATGAATGAAAAATTAAACTCGATCCTGAAACAAGTTTCAAAGCCCGGACGCTATTCTGGCGGAGAATACGGTCAGATAATCAAGGACAAATCAAAGATCAAGGCGAGATTTGCCTTCGCCTTTCCCGACACTTACGAAATAGGCATGTCCAACCTCGGTGTCAGAATCCTTTACGATTGCCTCAATCGCGAGGATGATATCTGGTGCGAAAGAGTCTACGACCCATGGGTAGATATGCAGGAGAAAATGGCGGAGCATAAGATTCCGCTTTGGGCACACGAAAGCAAGGATAACGTAAAGGATTTCGATTTTCTCGGCTTCACGCTTCAGTATGAAATGTCCTATACCAACGTCTTGAATATGCTTGAGCTTGCCGAGATCCCCCTCCGTGCATCAGACCGAGGCGAAGACTTTCCCATAGTCATCGGAGGCGGTCCCTGCGCCTATAACCCCGAGCCCGTCGCGGATTTCTTCGATCTCTTCAATATCGGCGAGGGTGAAAGCCTCCTTGTTGAAATAGTCCGCCTCTACATAAAGATGAAGGACGAAGGCAGGTATACCAAGGCAGACTTCCTGCACGAAGCCGCGAAAACAATCCCCGGCGTATACGTACCCTCGTTGTACAACGTTGAATATAACGAGGACGGAACGATCAAGGCATACACTCCTGTATATGACGATATTCCCACTAAAATAACCAAGCGCATAGTCGAGGATCTCGACAAAGCACCTTTTCCCGATTATGCTATTATGCCCTACACCGAGGTGGTTCACGACAGAATCATGCTCGAGGTCTTCAGAGGATGTATCAGAGGCTGTCGCTTCTGTCAGGCAGGCATAATTTATCGTCCCGTGCGTGAAAAAACACCCGACGTTCTCAACGAGCAGGCAAAATGTATATTTGAAAACACAGGCTACGAGGAGATCTCGCTTTCCTCACTCTCAATAAGCGATTATACTGGACTCCCCGAGCTTACGGACAAGCTCCTCGATTGGACGCAGGAAAATATGGTCAGCTTCTCCCTGCCCTCCCTGCGAGTCGATAGCTTTACTAAGGAGCTTATGGAAAAGGTCGCATCGGTGCGCTCCTCCTCCCTTACCTTCGCCCCTGAAGCAGGCACTCAAAGACTTCGTGACGTTATAAACAAGAACGTCCTTGAGGACGATCTTATGAGAGCAGTCAACGTGGCGTTTGATGCAGGAAAAACTCAGGTCAAGCTTTACTTTATGCAGGGACTTCCCACCGAGACCGAGGAGGACCTTATGGGCATACCCGCACTTGCCAAAAAGGTCATCGAGGCATTTTACGCCAATCCCAACCGAAACCGTGCGAAATCACCGCAGGTCACCTTCAGTGTCTCGCCCTTCATTCCCAAGCCCTTCACCCCCTTCCAGTGGGAGCCTCAGGACACCCTCGAGGTCATTAAGGAAAAACAGGAATTCATCGGCAAATGCGTTACTGACAGAAAGATCAAGTATCAGCATCACGAGGCTGAAATATGCTGCATAGAGGCAGTATTGGCCCGCGGAGACCGTAGACTTGCCCCCGCGCTTGAGCTCGCCTGCCGAGAGGGCTTCAAATTTGACGCGTGGAGCGAATATTTTGATTTTGATAAGTGGATGTCCGTATTTGAGCGCGCAGGCGTAGATCCCGCATTTTACGCCAACAGACGCTATTCTTACGATGAGATTCTTCCGTGGGATATCATCGACTGCGGCGTAACCAAGGAATTCCTTATCAGAGAAAGCAAAAAAGCGCACG
>SVQL01000127.1 GCA_015065365.1 Oscillospiraceae bacterium
TAAGTACCTCGGAGAGTGTTTTGGAATCGTAGCCCGCAACGACAAGCTTGCTGCCAACGACGCGTACCTTTACTTCGTTATATCTGAGAGTGCTGTAAACCTCGTCACTCTCCGGATATCCCACATCTCCTATAATTATTTCCGATTTATCTGCAACGTACTCCACTCTCTTTCTGGGAGTAACAGACTTAGCATTGACAGTATCCGCATAGCTATTAGCGAACTCTTTTATTGAATCAGTCAACAACGTATCTTTTTTGCTGGTAACAGTGATACTCGCGTGCTTATCGTCAAGCTTAATATCAACCTTATCTACTCTTGGAACGGTATCACTTCCCGTTTCTACTTGGGTATCACTTCCCGTTTCTACTTGGGTATCAATTCCGGTATCTTCGTTATCATTGGTACTATTGTTACACGAAATACAGCCAAGTATCAAGCACATTATTAACAAACAAAGAATGCTTTTTTTGAATAAATTTAACATATTGTTGTGCCTCCTATAATTATGTCAATGATTTGCAATATTACATTCTCGTATGCTATTTTATCATCATTCACAATGTTTGTCAATAATCAAAAGTTGCAAAAAACGCCCTCAAAAGTTACCTTCTGTGTAAAAAATCGGGGGCATGTTTTGGTGATATTCACTATTGCTGTTTTTTCGCCAAATCACAAATGTAAAAGCCCTTACTCATTACCACTTTACATACTTGCTCCGCGTCTACTTTCGCTGATTTTAAAATATGCTCGTCCTTGTTACGCTCAGTAACAAAAGTATCGTCAGTTGCTATTATCTCAATATTCTTTTCATTAATTCCGTCAAGCTCAACAAGCTTATCCTTGAGGTTCATACCAAATCCGCCGCTCTTGATTTCTTCCTCAAGCAGAATTATACCGCAATTCTTATTATCCAAAAGTTTATAAACGTTTTTCGCCGTTGCATCGTACGGCTTGAGAATCTCAAGCAATATCACTCCTGCTCTTATGCCATTTGATTTTAAGATTTCACATGCCGCAAGAGCAACAGTTACCATCCGTCCGTGGGTAACGATAACCACGTCATTTTCTGCGTTGTCATCAAAGTTGCGCTTTGCGCCGAGTTCAAAATCAACGGCATTAGCGTAAAACTGAGATACTACATCCTCGCTCTCATATCCGTTGGGATATCTTATAGCGCAAGGAATCCCCTCTCGAAGAGCTTGGTTGATTGAATGCTCCAATGTTCGGTTGGTTATCGGTGTATATATTTTCAAATTAGGTATATGAGAGAGAAATGCCACGTCAAAAATACCGTGATGCGTTGCGCCGTCTCTCGCATTGAGTCCTGCTCTGTCAACACACATTATAACAGGTAGCTTTTGTAGTGCAATATCGTGAATTATATTGTCATATCCCCGCTGTAAGAACGTTGAATATATAGCTACAACGGGCTTCATTCCGTTTGCCGCAAGTCCTGCTGCAAATGTAAGCGCGTGTTCTTCCGCAATTCCTACGTCAAAGAAACGATCCTTGAAATTATCTTTAAATTCGCACAATCCCGTTCCGTCACACATGGCTGCAGTTATAGCGCAAATTTTATCGTCTTCTCTGGCAAGCTCCGTTATTACCTGCCCCATGCTTTGTGAAAAGGTCTTACATTTTGCGTTTTCCATAGCGCTTGGAGACATTCCGTGATAAAGGTCGGGAGCATTTTCCGCAGGCGTGTATCCTTTGCCCTTAACTGTCTTTACGTGTACTAGCACACTCTCGCCAAGCTTTTTTGCTTCTCCGAGAAGTCTTGCAACAGCTTCGAAATCGTTTCCGTCAATAGGACCGAGATACGTAAGTCCCATACTTTCAAAATAGTTAGAGCCGTAAAGCGTATTCTTTATTCCCCGCTTTATTGCCAAAACCGCCTTAAAGAGCCACTTTCCTATCAGAGGAATTTTTTTGAGGAATGCACCCGTAGCCTTTTTTGTTTTAAAGTACCCCGGACGCGCTCTGAGCTTAGAGAGATTGCTTGCAAAGCGTCCTATGTTCTTTGAAATTGACATCTCGTTTTCATTAAGTATTATTATGAGATTTAAGTCCTTACGGCAATTATTGAGTGCCTCATGTATCATACCGCCCGTATATGCACCGTCACCTATAACGGCAACGGTATATGCATCCGAGCCCGCGAGCTTATCGGATACGGCAAAGCCAAGGGCAGCAGAAAAAGACGTCGAGCTATGTCCCGCGCCAAAGCAATCATGCTCGCTCTCAAAACGATTCGTAAATCCGCAAATGCCTCCCGATTGACGAAGCGTATCCATTTGAGTATAACGTCCGGTAAGAAGCTTATGAACATAGCTTTGGTGCCCAACGTCAAAAATTATATGGTCTTTTGGCGAGTCGAAAACTCTGTGAATTGCCATAGTCAATTCAACAGCGCCGAGATTTGACGCAAGATGACCGCCGTTTTTGGAAACTATACGTACAAGCTCCTCGCGTATCTCATTGGAAACCGCTTGCATTTCCACGTCGGGAATATTTTTAAAATCCTCAGGGGATTTTATTTTATCTAAGTATTTGTTTTTTTGTGTTTTATATTCATTCATGATATATCCTCATGTCAGTTTTTTATGACTTACATATAAGTATAACATAGTTTTCAAAAAAAATAAAGAGTTTTTCCAAAAATATAGGGGTGTCTCAAATGCAAATTTGAGACACCCCCTGTTTAGGGGATAGGCAGATTTGAGCAAGAAGCGTCGTTATTCGAGGCGTGAGGCGTACAAGTGTACGTCGAGCCTCGAAAACGGCGGTAGAAA
>SVQL01000045.1 GCA_015065365.1 Oscillospiraceae bacterium
ACACCGCGCGAGGCAATCGCAAACGGTTTTGCGATGCTTACTGAGGAGCGTCGTGCCACGGGTATTTTCGGTATACTTGACATAACGGATAATACGGTAATTTCAAATCTTTCGGCATACCGACTGGCAGGACTCTTTTTAAACCGCAAAAAGATGAACAAGGACACGGATTGGTCGATATCCGCAATGCGAATAAAGACACCTAATAAATACAGTAAGATAAGGAATCTCTCCGGAGGAAATCAGCAAAAGGTAATTCTCGGAAGATGGCTTCTGACAAGCCCTGAGGTATTGCTTCTTGACGAGCCGACAAGAGGAATTGACGTGGGTGCAAAATACGAGATATATCAGCTTATAATTGACCTTGCCGCAAAGGGAAAATCCGTGCTTATGGTGTCAAGCGAGATGCCGGAGCTTCTCGGGATTTGCGACAGAATACTCGTTATGTCGGGCGGACGGCTAGCGGGCGAGGTGGAGCTCGGTAAGGAGAGAGATGCGGATGTTCAGGAAAAGATTATGACACTTGCCGCAAAATATGTATAGCCGTAAGGGAGTGATATTGTATGCTTGAAAAACTGAATTTCAAAAAAAGATTTATGGACTTTCGTGCTCTTTCGTCCTCAGATAAAAAGAGCACGGTAAAAGAATTTTTTATAAATAACCTGTTGTATATCCTGCTTATTGCATCGATTGTGGGAATACAGATATACGACCCAAGATTTCTTTCGCTGTCCTCAATAATAAATATTATTTCTTTATCGGCGGCGAACTTGCCTATCGCGCTCGGAATAGCGGGCTGTATTATTCTGACGGGAACCGACCTCTCCGCAGGACGTATCGTCGGCGTTACCGCATGCGTTGCCGCCTCGCTTTTGCAGGCGAGCGGATATGCGGGAAAAATGTTTCCGAATCTTGCAACCTTTCCTATATGGGGAGTTTTCTTTATAGTTATAGCCATCGGCGCGCTCGTTGGATTTGTAAACGGATTCTGTACCGCAAAGTTCAATCTGCACCCGTTTATCGTAACACTTGCTACCCAGCTTATAACCTACGGAGCGCTTCTTATATACCTGATGCAGGGAACGAATAACGGTCAGTCTATTTCGGGACTCGACTCGTCCTACACGGGCTTTATTACGGGAAGCGTTATACGCTTCGGTTCGGTTGCACTTCCAAATTACGTCTTTTATTCGATAGCTATAACTGCGGTTATATGGTTTATATGGAATAAAACTACGTTCGGTAAGAATATGTTTGCGGTTGGCTCTAATCCCGAGGCAGCTAACGTTTCGGGCGTCAACGTAAGTAAGACTATTATACTTGTTTTCGTTCTTGCCGGAATCATGTACGGACTTACAGGATTTATCGAAGCCGCAAGAATTGGATCTAACAGCGCGGCTACGGGACTCAACTATGAGCTCGATGCAATTGCTGCGTGCGTAATTGGCGGCGTTTCATTCGTCGGCGGTATCGGAAAAATACGCGGAGTCATTATGGGAGTTCTCTTGCTGCGTATTATATTCGTCGGACTTACGTTCCTCGGTATCGACTCCAATTTGCAGTACGTCATAAAGGGTCTTATAATTCTCGCAGCGTGTGCAATCGATATGAGAAAGTATTTGGTGAAAAAATAAAAAGCAAATGAAAACCACGGAACGACAAAAAACAGCCGTTTCGTGGTTTTTCGTGTTTTTAAGTTCTGTTTGTGCATCTTACATAAAAAATAACAAGCGTTTTTGAACAATATTACAGTTCGTTCATATTTTAACGTTGAATTGTTCACAATTAAATAGTAAAATATAGCCAACAGAGATGCAGAATATAAAAACTGCAAGCAGTATGCGGAACGCTTTGAAAGGAAAGGTAATTATTATGAGCGTAAACGGCAAATACGAATACAAAATCGAAATCGATACTATGGAAGATGCAAAAAATCTCGTTGCTATCTCCACCAAGCTTAAAGGCAAGATAGTTCTCAAGAGCGGCACAAAGTTTTCTGTGAATGCAAAGAGCTTGCTTGGAGTCGTTCTTGCGAAAAGACTTAATTGGAACGACCTTACCATCGTGATGGATAACGACTACTATCACGAATATCAAAAATACATCGTAGATTGATATTTATAAATTTTGGTGAGGAATCGTCAGTAAACTTATAAATATTTAGTTCCGCTGTTTAAACTGTTCTCTGAATACACTAAAAAATCACGGAGCCGCGCTCTTATGAGCGCGGCTCCTTTTCTGTATATAAACATTATTCTTTGGAAAATCCTTTTTTAGTTTTCTTTTGCCTACTTTTCTTTTTTAAAAGAAAAGTAGGAGAAAAAATACGTATTGAATCCTTTATCAACGAAGGCAGGCGGCGAGGCTCAAGCAAGCAGCGCCAAAGCCATTCAAGGCGCATTTTGCGAACGAGTCGCGGCGCGCGCGGAAGGCGTCCCGACCAAACGTCAAGGCTTCCGCCAAGTCCCATGAAAATTTTAACGTATGAAAGGGAATTGGCGTTTTCACATATCCACCTTTCCTGTAACGGAAATCCCATACAAACGAGTACAATATCGGGCGAGCAGGCGTTGATATGTCGCACGACAGATCTGTTTTCCTCACTATCCTCGGAAAGGTCGAAATAGCCGTGATGAGTACCGCACACGTGGAGTGTTGGAAGGTCGCGCATAAGATTTTCTGCCGCTCGCTCGGCAACTCCACTCCTCGCACCAAGCAGATAAACGGAATATCCGTTTTGCGCCGCATAGCGCAAAAGAGCATACGCTGCGTCAATACCTGGTATAGGCGTTATGCGGCGCTTGTGCTTTGAGCGGGCGAGTATTGATATTCCAATCCCGTCGGGAAGTAGCAGGTCAGCTCTGTCAAGAAGCCCCGCAAGCTGACGGTCGTCGGATACGGCGCGAAGAATCGTAAGATTTGGCGTAAATATAATCATTCTTTTTTTGCTTTTCAGTGCTGATATCATTTTTTGAAGCGCTGTTCGAGGCTCAATATCATTAAATTCAATACCGTAAAGATAGTAGCTGCTCATTTTAAATCTCCTTATGCCTTTATAATATTATTTTATCTCTTTTTGGAAAAAATATCGGGATTTTATTGACTTTTTTGAGAATATGATTTATAATATAATAATGTATAGTCGCAAAAGGCTAAAGATGACAAAAGTTGAGAGGAACAAGCATGGCAAACGATAAGAAAATGGTAGAGCAGATAACGTCAATGGACGTTGATTTTGCGCAGTGGTATACGGACGTAGTAAAAAAGGCGGAGCTGGTAGACTATTCGGGCGTAAAGGGCTGTATGGTGATCCGTCCTTACGGATACGCTATTTGGGAGAATATTCAGCACGATCTTGACGCGAGATTTAAAAAGCTCGGACACGAGAACGTTTATATGCCAATGTTTATTCCCGAATCCTTGCTTCAGAAGGAAAAGGATCACGTTGCGGGATTTGCGCCCGAGTGCGCGATCGTAACCATAGGCGGGCAGAACAGACTTTCCGAGAGACTTATAGTTCGTCCTACCTCGGAGACACTTTTCTGCGAGCACTATAAGAGTATTATTCATTCCTACCGCGACCTTCCGAAGCTTTATAATCAGTGGTGTAACGTCGTAAGATGGGAAAAGACCACCCGCCCCTTCCTCCGCACCTCGGAGTTCTTGTGGCAGGAGGGACACACCATGCATGAGAACGAGGCAGAGGCAAGAGAGGAGACCTTGCGTATGCTCAAGTGCTACGAGGACTTTTACCGTGAAACCCTTGCGATTCCCGCAGTGACGGGACGCAAGACCGAAAAGGAAAAGTTTGCGGGCGCTATGGAAACTTATACAATCGAGCCTATGATGCACAACGGAGTTGCGCTTCAGGGCGGTACGTCGCACTACTTTGGTGACGGATTTGCAAGAGCATTTGATATAACCTATACAGACAGAGATAATAAGGTTTGCTATCCTCACCAGACCTCGTGGGGCGTTTCTACAAGAATGATAGGCGCAATAATCATGACTCACGGTGACGATAACGGACTTATTCTTCCTCCTAAGGTAGCACCCATTCAGGTGGCTATAATCCCTGTTGCCCAGCATAAGGAGGGCGTGCTCGAGAAGGCTAATGAGCTTAAGTCCGTCCTTGAAGAAAAGTTCAGAGTTAAGCTTGACGACAGCGATAACTCCACGGGCTGGAAGTACAGTCAGTACGAGATGAAGGGCGTTCCGCTTCGTCTGGAGCTTGGTCCGCGCGATATCGAAAACAATTCCTGCGTGCTTGTCAGCCGCGTGACACGTCAGAAGACCTTTGTTTCTCTTGATAATATCGTTGAGGAGGTAGAGAAGGCACTCAAGGCAGTTCACGACGAGCTTTACGCACGCGCGCTTGCAAATCTCGAGGAGAAGATGAGCGTTGCTCACGACCACAGCGAATTCTTGGATATCGCAGAAAATCACCCCGGCTTTATAAAGGCTATGTGGTGTGGCGAGACCGAGTGCGAGGACAAGCTCAAGGAGGAAACGGGCGGAGTTAAATCCCGTTGTATTCCTTTCGTGGAGGAGCATATATCCGATAAGTGTGTTTGCTGTGGAAAGCCCGCAAAGCACATGGTTGTTTTCGGAAGACAGTATTGATTTATCGGTAAAATATTTACAGGCGGTGCCAAGGCTTTGACGCCGCCTGTATTGTAATTTTATGAAAGGAGAGCGATATGAAAATTTTCGGACTTACGCTTGGCGAACGCATAAAGAAAATAGATCCGATTCTTTTTGTAACGGTCGCCTTTTTGTCTTTTGTAAGCATTCTTACAATTTTCGGAAGTGTAGAAAACTTCGGAAAAAGTAAGCTTGTAATGCAGGTTGCAATGACGGTTATGGGAACAGTTGCGCTCTTTGTGCTTGCCAATATAGACTATAAGCTTTTCGTTGACCGACTTTATATTGTTCTGTTTATCGTCTCAGTGCTTCTGCTTACAGTCACCTTGATTTTCGGTATAACCGGAACTAATATGGAAACGGCTAATAAGAGCTGGATAAAAATACCCATAATAAATATTGCGGTACAGCCGTCAGAATTTGTTAAGATAGCGTTTTTGTGTACCTTTTCAAAGCATCTTGATATTGTAAAGGATAAGATAAACCGACCATTGACGCTTCTTGGAGTCCTTGCTCATGCAGGTGTTATAGTAGGTCTGATCATTATTTCGGGAGACCTTGGAGTTGCGCTCGTGTATATGGGAATTATACTTATAATGCTGTTTTGCGCGGGCTTGTCGGCTTGGTATTTTCTTGGAATACTTGCCGTTGCTGTAATAGCATTTCCTTTTCTGTGGGATTTTTTGCAGCCCTATCAGCAAAACAGAATAATATACGGCTTTGCTCCGCATCTTGATCCCGAGGGCTTCGGAAGACAGCCGCTTATGAGTCGAGAGGTAATATCGCGAGGCGGATTTTTTGGAATAGGACTTTTTGAGCACGGAATGTACGAAGATCTTACCGCTTCACACACGGACTTTATTTTTGCTACGGTATGCGAAAAGTTCGGATTCGTCGGCGGCGCACTTGTCGTTGCGGCACTCGTTACACTCACGGCAAGACTGTTCTGGCTTGGTATAAAGTGCCGCGATATGGCGGGACGTCTGATTTGTTGCGGTTGCGGAGCGGTCATAATAATACAGACGCTTGAAAATCTTTGGATGTGCTTAGCTCTCGTGCCTGTCGTCGGAATAACCTTGCCCTTTGTCAGCGCGGGAGGCTCTTCGTTGCTTGCGACGTATATGCTTGTCGGGCTTGCACACAGCGTGTCGGCGCATGAAAAAAGGTTTTATTTTAAAGGATAAAGGCTATATTATTTAGTACAAGTCCAAATAGCAATATATATTTAGCATAAAAATCCTCTTTTTCAAATATAATTGATTAGAATTATATTGCGGGAGGATTTTTATGTTTATCTATTCTTTGAAGGCAAGCACGATAAAGTTTTGCGCTGTTCTTTGCGTAGCTCTTGCCACACTTATTACGCTAATTGCGTTTATTCCCGTTGTAGCGGTCGGAGATGACGTGTCCGCCTCTGCCGATGGAAAAATAAATTACGGCGGAATAAAGACAAACGAGGACAGAATTGCCTTTCTCGGGCAGTTTGGCTGGCAGGTAAAGCCTGAGGCTGTCGAGAGCGTAGAGGTGAGCGTGCCTGAGCAGTTTGACAAGATTTTTTCGGCTTATAACGAGATACAAAAATCTCAAGGCTTGGATCTTGCTAAATTTAAAGGTAAAAAGGTTTATCGCTATACATACGAGATAACAAATTACGACGGATATAGCGGAACAGTCTATGCAAATATTTTAGTTTACAGAAATAAGGTCATTGGCGGTGACGTATGCTCTGCCGATATAAAGGGCTTTATGCACGGTCTTGACAGGTAAAAAAGAGCAATCACGGGATTGTATCACACAGCCCGTGATTGCTCTTTTTTACTTAATTTATAATAAAATCGGGATCAATAAAGGTGTTCTCAAAGCTTACGGCAACGGCAAAGCCGTCCTTGCTCGTATCGCTAAGCTCGCCGGTTTTTCCAATCGCATCACCGACGGCAACTATGTCACCGGAAGTTACGTCAGCTACCGAAAGATACAGATACCAAATTCTAATCCCAAGTCCCGCATCAACGACGACGTATTTGGATTCCTGAATATTGCCGACCGCGATTACCTTCCCACCCGCAGATGCACCGACCGTTGCGCCGCGCGTACTCTTGCAGACGTATTCGTTACAAAAAGACAGGGGAGTATCGGCGTTTTCTATTCCAAAGGAAACGGTTTTTTCAAACAATTGCTCACTCGGAGCAACGGTGTTGTCGAGGAAAAAGACGTATTTCAGGGGCTCGGCATTTACCTGAGACGGCTTTATTCCCAAGGCAGATGCCTGCGCGCGTAAATCCTTGGATATTGCAGAGTACGAGGATGCGGCAGATACGGTGAAGTCGCGAGAGGAAGCTCCGTAGGTCAAAGTAAAATCAACGGTATCCTTTCCCTCAAGAATACTCCACGGTATAACAGCGAAGGCTACGTTGCCATCTATAATAAAATCAAGCGAAAGGCTTGCATCGTCGGACTTGAAGGAAAGCTTGGACGCATCTGAAACCTCGGTTATTTTAACAAAGGCAAATTCACCTACCGAAAGTGTGTCCTGACTTAATATGAATTCAGAGCGGTTGTGTATTGATGCATAAAAATCGTACGTTGCCGTGCCGAAGAAGCTTCTGCCTTCGGCTTTTTTCCACTTTGCGCTGACAAGAACGCGTATGCCGTCGTGATTGGAAAGAACTAAGCTGTCAAGGGTATCGAGGGAACAATCTATACGCTTATCTCCATCCAAAATTTGAACGGAGCAGGAGTCGGGCGTGCTCGCAAAGGAGAGAGAAATACTTTCGGAGAAGATGTAGGACAGTCCGCGCTCGGCGGTTTGTATCTTTTGAGAAGGCAAAACCGTTCCGTCGGTGTTTAAGAATGACCATGAAACGACGGACGGTGGGATGGTATCGCTGTCAGCGGATGAGAGAAGCGGGGGAATAGACGTAGCGTAAAGAGTTTCCGAAAAAGGCGAGGTTATAAAAAGCTCGTTATCACTTTTTTGAATGGTGTAATGCTTTCCTGCCTCGTCCGTACAGTATGCGGGGTCGTCGGAAAGCGTAAAGTAACAGATAAATCTTTCTGTTTTCAGGTCGCTTTTGAGTTCGACGGTAAGTGGCTCGCGCTCTTTTTCCTGTATCGGAAGCTCACTTATAGGCTCAAGATTGCTTTTTACAGTTGTAAATATATCGACCAAAGAGTTTTCGTCCTCAACGTCAGCACTTTGATCCTCAAAGAAAAGCAAACGTGCATTTTTGTCATACAGAGAGGCGGTATGTATTCTTGCGCTATCGTCAAGTGCAAGTTGCGACTGAATGACTGTGGCTATCGCGAACGTAGTTGGCAGAAAAATCGTGATAACGACAATAAGTGTGATCACGACACGTCTCGGTGTAACGTTGCTTTTTAATTTTGATATAAAATTAGGGAAAGATTGCGCCATTCCGTCACCTCCTTTTGCAGTACGTATAAATATTATACAACAATAAAGAAGGAAGGTCAAGAGCTTTTTTGCAAAGTATTAAATCAAAGCGTAAATTAAACCGTAGCTTTTTGCATAGGATGCGGCATAGGAGCCGTTGTGGCAGTATACTGTTACCTGCGAGCCTGTACTACCAAAGGCATCGTAGCCGATAGAGATCACACTTTGAGGAATTGTTACGGAATGGAGCTTGGGGCAGTTATCAAAAGCAAACCAGCCGATTTTTTCAACACCGTTTGAAATTATAACGCTTTTTATATTCGTTCCCGAAAAGGCGTTGTCGGCAATTTCGCGCACCTCGTAGTCGTCTATTGAGGAGGGAATCACTACGTTTGGGTCAGTACCGTTGTATTTTGTAATGATTGCAGTATCCTCGCTTACTGTGTAGCTGAAAGGTTCAGATGGCTTTTGCGCATCTTCTGTGTCAGACGAGTCAGAGGTGTCTGTGGTTGCTACGTTTTTCATTGCTGCAAGCTCTTCAAGAAGTGAGGCAAGCAGCTTGGCACTTTCAGAGTCAGCGGCATTTTGATTTTCTCGCAGATCAGCAATCTGGCTTTCAAGCGCGGAAATATCGTTTGTGGAATTGTTTTGATTTTTTTGACAAGAGGTTGATATAAGTAAAATAATTAGGGCGCAGATAATAAAAGATAAATTTTTCATTGTAAACTCCTTTTTTTATATGTATATGCTAAAATCACATCATGATACGCGTAACAGACCAATAAAATTCCGTTAAAATTAAAAAAAGGAATTTTAGTAAAACTTTTTTTCAAAAACATATTGACAAACGGAGCACTTTGAGGTATAATATTCAAGTCCGCAATAGCGGGCCATTAGCTCAGTTGGTTAGAGCAACCGGCTCATAACCGGTTGGTCCGGGGTTCGAGTCCCTGATGGCCCACCAGAAAAAAGCACTTGTGTAAGCAAGTGCTTTTTTCAACGGAATTTGTACTTTGGACAAGTGAGATAGCGTTGCTGTGAAATATTTGCTGACGCGACAGCGGGCAATTTTTATTTCAAATTCACCGCAGGTGAATATTTCACTTGAAAGAATTGAGATTTTGTGATATAATTTGGTAAGAAGGGTGGTGTGAAAATGCAAGAAAAATCAAAAAACGTTTTAACACGAGAAAGCTGTAAAAACGAGCTAAAGCGATTATTTAAAGCAAATCTGATGCAAGAATCGTTCATATTGGCAGCGATGTTGCTGATTATCTTGCCTATGTACGTTTTATTGATCAAATTTGCCCAAAACATTTTTATTTTGGTAATTATTTTGGTATTTCTCGGTATGTTTCCCATCGTGGTTCTCTACAAAATTATACGCGACGTGATATTTTTTGGAATGATCGAGAAAAATAAATTTTTCATTGTGAAAGATACGGTATCCCGTATATCTCGTGATGAATGCCCCGGACATTATCTCAAATATGGTTTTGAAGGACGTTATACGGTTAACGTAATTTATTTCACAAAATACGGAAGATGCGCGGCGCCTAAATTAAGAACGCCTTTTGATATTTCCGGTGTGGACGATGAATTTTATCTCGTGCTTTCACATAAAAAGAATGAAATCATATTAGCCTATAATTCTGTAATGTACGACTGTAAAGAATTGTCGGAATAAGAATATAAAATTCTCGCTATAAGGGTCCTCACAAACGCAAGTTTTAAAGCGTTTGTGAGGGTCCTTTTCTTTTTTTGTATAAAATTAACTGAAATCCATATAATAAGTTATTGACAAAAATAGTTTTTTGTGGTAATATAGTATTCGATACTACATAGGATAGTATAAAATAGCGCAAAAAGCGATAATTGCACCAACATTAAATGTTTTGAGGAATTGATGGATAAGCGTAAGGTAATTTATTACAGTGACGAACTGAACGACGATTTTTCGTTAAAGCAAATAGAGCCTAAAAGAATTGACGAAAATTATAAATACTGTGACGACTCGGTATGGGGAAAATTAGCGCATTTTTTCTGGTACAGAATAATTTTCACACCTATCGCGTTTTTCTATAACAAAGCCATGTTTCATCACGAGATAAAAGGGAATAATATACTTAAGGATTTTAGGAGCGAGGGGTATTTTTTGTACGGAAACCACACACAGGCTATTGGCGACGCTTTTATGCCTAATTTTATAAATATTCCAAAGCACAATTACGTCGTCGTACATCCCGCAAACGTGTCAATTCCCGTACTTGGACGCATAACTCCTTCACTTGGCGCTTTGCCTTTACCGGATAACGTGAAAGCGTACAAAAATTTTTTTGAGGCAATCGAGCAGAGAATAAGCGAAAAAAAGGGGATAATAATTTACCCCGAAGCGCACATCTGGCCATACTATACGAAAATTCGTCCGTTCAAAGACGATTCCTTTTATTATCCTGTGAAGCTTGGTGTACCGGCGTTCTGCTTTACGAATACCTATCAGAAAAGAAGATTTTCCAAAAAGCCGAAGATAGTGACGTACGTTGACGGCCCGTTTTACCCCAACACATCGCTCTCACCAAAGGATAGCCGACGGGAATTGCGCGACAGAATATACGATTGCATGTGTAAGCGCGCTGAAAGCTCAAGCATTGAACGAATTAAATACGTAAAGAAAGAAAACTGAAATGATTAACGTTTTATTCTGTGGAAACGACAAGGTGTTTGACGGTGTGCTCACGTGCGCCTTGTCAATACTTAAACGAACGCAAACGAAAGAGCCGTTTACTTTTTATTTATATACATTGGATCTTACAAATCTAAATCCTGCTTTTCGCGCGATAAGCAAACAAAGCGCGTCATTTTTGGGAGAGGTTGTAAAGGATTATAATTCCGACAATCGTGTTGTTCTAATTGACGTAAAGGATGTTTATGACAAGGAGCTTGCAGGCTCTCCAAATGAGGCGAGCAGCTACTCTCCTTACGCTATGCTGCGCGTTCTTGCAGATCTGATTGAAAATATGCCCTCAAAGCTTTTGTATCTCGATGCGGATATTTTACTTAACAGAGATATACGCCTTTTGTACGATATAAACGTTGAGGACTACGAGTATGCCGCCGCAAGAGACCACTACGGGAAATATCTTGTTAATCCAAACTATATAAATTCGGGTGTGCTTCTCTTAAATTTGGAAAGAATCAAGAAAACCGGGCTTTTTTCAAAGGCGAGAGGTGAGTTGCGCAAAAGAAAGCTTGCGTTTCCCGACCAAACGGCAATAAGAATAAACACCGTCAAGAAAAAAATGCTTCCGCAAAAGTTTAACGACCAAAAGTTTTTACACAAGTCTACCGTCGTAAGACATTTTTCAAAGAGACTTTTCTGGTTGCCTTACCCTCACACCGCAAACGTCAAGCAGTGGCAGGTAAGTCTTGTGCATAAAATCTTCGGATATTATGAATTTGACGATATTCTTTATGAATATCTGTATCTTAAGGAAAAATTCAATAGAGAGGTGGCAAAGCATGAATAATCCGATAATACCTATATTTTACGCCTGCGACGATAATTTCCTCAAATTTACCGTTGTTTCCATACGTTCAATAATTGATAATGCGTCAAAGGATTATAAATACCGTTTTTATATACTTCACTCGGGAATTTCCGAGGATAATAAAGCAATTGCATACGAGCTTGCAGACGGGGATAACGAGATAATTTTTACCGACGTTGCGGACTATCTTTATACCATTGCAGACAAGCTTCCTATCCGCGACTACTATTCGAAAACAACGTATTACCGACTGTTCATTGCCGAGATGTTTCCCGAATACGACAAGGCAATATATATCGACAGCGATACGGTAGTTCTTGGTGACATGAGCGAGCTCTACGGTACGGATATAGGGGATAATTATCTTGGCGCGTGCCACGAGCAGGCAATGATTCAGGTTGATGAGTTCGGTACGTACGCTGAGAGCGTTGTAGGCGTTTCAAGATACAATTTCTTTAACGCGGGAGTGCTTCTTATAAATTGCGACCAATTCAGACTTCATTTCGTGCTTGATAAATTCGTAAGGTATTTGCACGAATACAATTTTGTAGTTACGCAGGACGAGGACTATCTTAACCTTATATGTAAGGACCATATATATTGGCTCGACGGTCGTTGGAATACCGAGGTTTTCGGGGAAATTGGATACGATATAGGCGAAGCCAAGGTGATTCACTATATAATGACAAGCAAGCCTTGGCATTATGCGGATTGCCGATACGGCGAATTTTTCTGGGATTATGCCAAAAGGACGGGTGTATACGGCGAAATAGCCGAGGTGCTCCGCGCGTACACGGACGAGCAAAAGGAGCGAGACCGAATATCCGCTGAGCGCCTTTTACAGCTTGCAATTGAGGAAACTAATAGAGAGGATAACTTCCAGAGACGTATGAACGAGGTAAAGCGTGCTCAGGACAGAGTTGCGATACTCAAAAAGATAGAGGAGTATGAGAGAGAGGGACGCTTTGACGAGGACGTTGAGGACGATCCGCCATCAAGAGAGCTTTTGCCTGACGAAATAGAATACGTCAGAAAGACCGCAACCGAACGCCTGAAAACAAAATTTGCATATATGATAGCAAGACGCTTCGTATATAATCTTATTGACGATAAAAAGCTGATAATCAAGGAAATCAAGGGCTTGGAGCATTTTAGAAATCTTGACAGCGGAGCAGTTATAACCTGCAATCATTTCAACGCCTTTGACAGCTTTGCAATACAGCTCGCCTACGAGGCTGCAAACCAGCAGGGGAGAACCTTTTACAGAGTGATACGCGAGGGTAACTATACTTCGTTCCCCGGCTTTTACGGATTTCTGATGCGTAATTGCAATACGTTGCCACTTTCTTCAAACCATCAGACCTTGCGAAAATTCAACAAGGCAATGACGCAAATACTAAGCGAGGGGCATTTTGTGCTTGTTTATCCAGAGCAGAGCATGTGGTGGAACTACCGCAAGCCAAAGCCACTCAAAAACGGAGCATATTTATTTGCGGCGAAGAATAACGTGCCCGTCCTTCCGTGCTTTATAACCATGCAGGACTCCGATATTATAGGTGAGGACGGCTTCCCGATTCAGGAATACACCATAAATATTTCCGAGCCGATTTATCCTGCCGAGGGTGTTTCATACAGAGTGAATATGAATAACATGATGGAGAAAAACAGCGAGGTGTGGAAGAATATATACGAAGCCGTATACGAAATTCCACTCGCCTATACCACGGAAAAAGCGCAATAAAGATAGTGGCAGTGCAATTATTCGCACTGCCACTATCTTTATTTATTTTGTGTTAAAAAAACTTCTATTTTTTTAAATACCGCGTTTGCCGTATCCTTGTCGAGCACGGTATAAACAACGTAATTCCCGAATTTTTTTACTTTTGCCGCATCAAGCTTTGAAAGCTCGTCAGGCGCGTAGCTTGCAATAAAGGCGCGCTGCTCATTCTGCATGTCGCTAACGTAGTCGCACACCTCGTCGTAAAGCTCGGCAGCCGCCTCGTCGTTTGGCGCGTGAAATACGCCGAATTCGCTTATGTCCGAGGTGTTTGCGGAGTAAGCAGAGAAGTAGTCGTCGTATTCCTCGACGTCATCAAAATACAAGGAACGGTGGGTATCGTCGTGGGGGATATATTCCTGACCGTCGTTTACCGTTGCCTCTATAAGCTCTCCGAGTTCTGCGCACGTAGATGAGTCGGCAAAGCTTGCAGTCGCGCAAGAGGGAAGAAAAACTGCTAAAAGCAGGGCAATTATAATAGCAAAAATTTTTTTCATCAAGCGTCCTCCGTCGGGCGGTTAAGCCTTATATATTCAAGAATTTTTTCGTATGCCTTGACGGTAAGATGATACCCGTCGCCCGAGTCGTATTCATTCATAAGAAAGCCGTCCCCGTCCTTAAGACACGGCGCGCTGTCAACGTAGTATAAGCCCTCGTCCGCGGCAAGGCGCGCCGTCCACTTATTTATAGTGTCGATATAGCTGTTGAGGGTATGGGCGTCGACTGTGTACGCGCTCATATCCATTGATTTTGAAATAGGAAAGCAGGATTGCAGATATATTTTGGTGCTCGGACTCGACTCGCGAATTTTATTTATGAGTGACAGATAGCAGGTGCGGAAATATTCCTCTCCTTTTTTTATTTTGTGAGTTGCGCCGTTGAGACCAAAGGTTAGCATGATACGCGTCGGCAGGGCTTTTTTAAGTGCCTTACCTATTGTCATCTCCTCTCCTGTTTCGGGGAACACTATTTTGATTGATGAGGTCGTGGTGTCAAGATTTACCGTGCCGCTCTTAGGTGCCCATATTTGCTTTGTGCTCTTGCCGCCCGATAAAACCTCGCGGCTCTTCATGTGATAGGTAGTAGATTCTCCAAAAAAAATAAAGCTATCGATATAGTCCTCGGATTTATCTGCGAGTACGTGAGGCGCACCTGCGTCCGTATCGTTATCCGACGTGTCTTGTGTCACATCTGTCGTGTCCATGCAAGAAACGAGCGATAGAGTGATACAAAGAGTGACTGCAATCAATAGCTTTCTTATTGAGCTTTTCATATTCGATGACCCCCGAACTTTTTTTGGGATCAACGACAGCTTTACTTCGCTTTTTTATTAAACTTTTTCTCGTACTTTTCCGAGCTCTCCGAGATTTTTTTGAATCGTGAACGGAAGACGGCAACGAGCCCCATAATGACGGCGTATACGACAGCGCCTAACGCAAGTCCCACGAAAATACTTGACGCGGGCATGGAAAGCGGGAGCAGGAGACAGGCGTAAAATGCAAACATTACTATAACGAAGTGTATCGTTACCTTAAGTGCTGTTATAAGCTTGTCTATGCTGAATACCGTATTAGCTAAGGCAATTAATAGAGAAAACAGTAAAAAGAGAGCTGTTCTTCCTGCGTCAAGCAAAAGAGCCTCGTCGCTTACGTTGACAATAGCCTGAATTATCATGTAAATAAGCGTTACCACGGTAAAATAAGCGCAGGTGTGAGTCAGCCATTTTTTTATAAGCTTTAATACGAACATCGTGTAGTTGATCCTTTCGGTAGTGTACCCAAACAGTATACCACATATTCTTTTTCTTTTCAACAATAATTTGTAAATTTATGTAACAAAAAAGTGAGGGTGTCTCAAATGCAAATTTGAGACACCCCCTGTTTAGGGGATAGGCAGATTTGAGCAAGAAGCGTCGTTATTCGAGGCGTGAGGCGTACAAGTGTACGTCGAGCCTCGAAAACGGCGGTAGAA
>SVQL01000046.1 GCA_015065365.1 Oscillospiraceae bacterium
GCTTTACGTAATTAAATGATCGGATATTAAGATATTAACAGGAGTAAAAAATGGAGAAGATAACCTACACGCCAAACGGCGTTTGCTCAAGACGCATGGAAATAGAGGTAGAGGACGGAAAAATAACGGCTGTGAAAATAGTCGGAGGTTGCGCGGGAAATACGCAGGGAGTATCGAGATTGCTCGTCGGTATGGACGTAGACGAGGCAATTGAGCGCCTATCGGGAATACGCTGTGGCTTTAAGCCCACCTCTTGCCCCGACCAGCTCGCAAAGGCACTTGGCGAATATAAAGCAAAGCAGTGATCAGCACAAAAAACGCTCTCGGCAGAGAATTCCGAGAGCGTTTTTTTGTGCTAAGTTGTGGGTAATATGACCATAATGTAGGAAATTTTAGGCAAAAATAGTGCAATCATACAAAATTGATAAAATTTCGTCAAACCCCTTGTATATTTACAAAAAATGAGTTAAAATATATAATTGATAAACGCTGTTTTATAAAAGCAGTAAAAAATTATATTTAACGGAGGATATTTTATCATGTCAGTTAAAGTTGCTATTAACGGCTTTGGCCGTATCGGACGTCTTGCATTCAGACAGATGTTCGGCGCAGAGGGATACGAGGTAGTTGCAATCAACGACCTTACCGCTCCCAAGATGCTCGCTCACCTTCTCAAGTACGATACTGCACAGGGCAAGTACGCTCTTGCAGATACCGTTGAGGCTGGCGAGGACAGCATCACTGTTGATGGAAAGACCATCAAGATCTATTCTGAAAAGGACGCAGCTAATTGCCCTTGGGGTGAGCTTGGCGTAGACGTTGTTCTCGAGTGCACCGGTTTCTACTGCTCCACCGAGAAGTCTATGGCTCACATCAACGCAGGCGCAAAGAAGGTTGTTATTTCTGCTCCCGCAGGAAAGGACCTCAAGACCATCGTTTACAGCGTAAACGAGAAGACTCTTACTGCTGATGACAAGATCATCTCTGCAGCATCCTGCACCACCAACTGCTTGGCTCCCATGGCAAAGGCACTCAATGAATACGCTCCTATTCAGAGCGGTATCATGACCACCGTTCACGCTTACACCGGCGACCAGATGATCCTCGACGGTCCTCACAGAAAGGGTGACCTCCGCCGTGCACGCGCAGGCGCACAGAACATCGTTCCTAACTCCACCGGCGCTGCAAAGGCTATCGGACTTGTTATTCCCGAGCTCAACGGCAAGCTTATCGGCTCTGCACAGAGAGTTCCTACCTGCACCGGCTCTACGACTATTCTCGTAGCTGTTGTTAAGGGAACTGACGTTACCGTTGACGGTATCAACGCTGCAATGAAGGCCGCTGCATCCGAGTCCTTCGGATACAACACCGACGAGATCGTATCCTCCGACGTTATCGGTATGCGTTACGGCTCTCTCTTCGATGCAACTCAGACCATGGTTGCAAAGATCGACGACGATACCTACCAGGTACAGGTTGTTTCTTGGTACGATAACGAGAACTCCTACACCAGCCAGATGGTTCGCACCATTAAGTACTTCGCAGAGCTCAACTAATTTAAAACTGAGTTCGGCTAAAAAAAGAGCAAGGCTTGAAGCCTTGCTCTTTTTGCGTTTATATAAATTTATCAAGCCGAGGGAATAAGCTCTCCCTCAACCAATACGCGGGGCTCGCCCTTTTTCGGGAATTCGATAACTGCGGCTTCCTCTCCAAGTCTGAATACTTGGCTCGTTCCGCGCAGGGAAAACGGCTTTACGCTTATGTCGTATTCATCGCCGTCAATGTTTATGAGTGCCTTTCCCGAAATAAAGGAGCAGGTGAGAGTGACGGTGTGCTCGATAGGCTCTGCATTCTCGTTAGGCTCGGTTATCTTCCAAGTATATTTTTTTGCCATGGTGTTCTCCTTAATTAAAGATAGGGAATTACTATGTGTCCGTTCATGTCAAAAATCACGTCGCGCGATTTCAGCGCCTCTGCTATGTCGTAGGAATCAAGCATTGGCTTTTTAGTTCTCATAAGGCAGGTCGCTTGTCTGCCTGCCTCGTGAAAATCACTTCCGCCGCTTACGATAAATCCGTGCTGCTTTGCAAATCTCGTAGCGACACCAATTTGGGAATTATGCCCGGGGTGGGTATTAAAGGTTTCTATTCCGTCAACCGAACCTATTGGCGTAGGCTCCATATCAGGACGGAAGGGGTGAGCGTGAAGAATTACGTTTTTGTCATTCTTGAAATCACGGTAAAACGTCTTGATGTCGGTGTTAAGATATTCTATAATGTGCTTTACATCCTCGGGACACACGCCGTAAACAAGATAGTCGTTGACTGTATTTATAAAACGTATCTCAACCCCAAACGCTAAGTTCATACCGTATTTCTTTGCGGCTTCCTTTGCCTTGTAGTAATCGTCAACGTAAAACTTTGCAAGCTCGTCCTCGGTTCTGTCTTGCATATGCTTGGGGGTTAAATGATTGGTCAGAGTTAGCGTTTGACAGTTTTCAGCTGAGTATATTTCTACTACTTCTTCGGGAGAAAATTTTCCGCATTTGCTTACGGGACGGGAGTGGGCATGAAGCTCAGTTCTGTACTTGTAGGATTCGGTTATTTGTGAAAAATTCATTATAAAGTTCCTTTTTTTGCATTTAAGTAATTGTCATTGCTTTAAACTTCGATCGAAATATATTTGAATCGGTTCGTCAGAGAAATAGGAGCATACGGCAACAGCTACGCGCTTTTCTTGGATGCTTACCGTAAGCTGTGAAATGTAAACGGGAGCATCGCCGCTTGATTCCTTAGACGAAATAAGAGCTCCAAGACCTTTGCCGTCAAGCTTGGCGCGAGCCTCTTTGGCTGTCCATATTGAAAAAAACGCCTCCGTAGATTTTTCGCAAAGCTCAAAGCGGAGCTTTTCTTCCGGCGTAAAAAAGCGGTCGGATATTTGCACACAATCGTATTTTTCATTTATAAGCTCAATATCAAAACCGATTTCCGTGTGTGCCGAATCTGCTATCGCCGCCGCACAAATACCGCAAGAGTGAGATATTCCAAAAGCACGAGCGCTATTCTCAAAATACGGCTTGCCGGATGCAGCACGAGCAACGTTGACGGGTAAGGGAAGACCGAGAATTTCGGATAATTCCCATAAAGCAGTAAGACCGCCGAGAGACTCCCGTTTATGAGTTGGATTTTTGATTAAGTTAAGACGTATACGCTCCGATTCGCCAAACGGAAGAGAACAGACCAACGAATCGAAATTACATTCCTTTATTTTTTCTGCCGAAAGAAAGTAAATACTTATCATGGTATTACCTCATTCACGTTTTACTCATAACAACAAGATAATTATACACCTTGCGAGTCTTTTTTTCAATAGAGAAATAAAATTTTTGGCAATAAAATAAAAAATATTAACAATTTGTATAATTTTCAAAAAAGACCTTGAAAAAATACGGAAAATATATTATTATATAAATAATTAAATATATATCGGGGCTTTGTTGGATGCCCGATTTTGAGGAGGATACAAAATGACTTTCGAACATGACGAAAATTGCGAATACGCGGTGAATATTAAGGTCATCGGCGTGGGCGGTGGCGGAGTGAACGCCGTAAACAGAATGATAAGCACGGGTGTGAAAGGCGTTGAATTTATCGCTATTAACACCGATAAGCAGTCTCTTAAAAAATCGGTAGCGCCGACCAAGCTTGTAATCGGTGAGAAGATCACCAACGGCTTCGGAGCAGGCTCCAATCCCGAAATAGGAAAGAGAGCGGCTGAAGAGGCAGTAAACGAAATAAAGAATCTTTGCAAGGGTGCAGACATGATTTTCATAACCGCAGGTATGGGCGGCGGAACCGGAACGGGAGCTTTCCCCGTAGTTGCAAAGGTTGCTCACGAAATGGATATACTTACCGTCGGTGTCGTAACCACTCCCTTTGGCTTTGAGGGCAAGCGCCGCATGGATCAGGCTCTTGCGGGAATCGAGGAGATAAGAGAGTTTGTTGATTCCTTGGTAGTTATTCCTAACGAAAGACTTAAGCTCGTTACGGATACGAGAATTACGCTCGCGAGCGCGTTCTCAGAGGCTGACGACGTGCTTCGCCGAGGTGTTCAGAGTATATCCGACCTTATAAATATCCCCGGATTTATAAATATTGACTTTGCTGACGTTACCTCTGTTATTGCTAATTCCGGCGTTGCATACATGGGTGTTGGAAGCGCGAAGGGTAAGGATAAGGCGCAGATTGCCGCGACAACGGCTATCTCCAGTCCCCTTATCGAAACTCCTATCAAGGGCGCGAAGGGAATACTTCTCAGCATTTCCGCTTCTCCCGACGTTGGACTTGAGGACGTTGATGTTGCAGCGAATATGATAGCAGACGAGTGCAATCCCGACGCAAGTATCATTTGGGGTGTTGCGTTCGACCAGAATCTTGAGGACGAGATGCGTATTACGATAATCGCCGCAGGCTTTGACAATGACAGCGCAGAGACTGCCAAGGCAGAGGAAACGGAAGCCGCTACCGCAGCGAACAGGCTTGACGATATTTTCGGAAGCATGATGTAATAGAGTTTCTATAAAAAGCAGCAGGCGATCGCGTATTTTGCGCGAGTGTCGCCTGCTGCTTTTGTATAGTCGTGAAAACAGTCAAGAATAATGGTTTTTTGCCGAAATGATTACTCTAAAAGGATTGACAATTTGTGCACTGTGTGATATAATTATATAATAATATAGTACATATAGTTTGATTGCAATATTTTTTGTGTATTCGGTTGTTTGCGAGGTAAAAATGAATTTGAGAAAATTTGAAGAAAAAGTGTGGCTGTCAACGCCTACTATGCATGGTGACGAAATTAAATATATACGCGAAGCATACGAAACAAATTGGATGTCGACAGTTGGAAAAAATATTGATGAGATTGAAAAAGCTGTTGCCGAAAAGGTCGACTGTAAATGTTCGGTTGCACTTTCATGCGGGACGGCGGCATTGCATCTCGCAGTAAAGCTCGCAGGTGTTAAGAAAGGTGACAGAGTTTTTTGCTCCGATATGACGTTTGCAGCTACACTTAATTCGGTTGTATACGAAGGAGCAGAGCCGATATTTATTGATACCGAATACGATACTTGGAATATGGACCCTAATGCGCTCGAGCGGGCGTTTGAACTTTATCCGGATGTCAAGGTGGTCGTTCTTGCTAATTTGTACGGAACACCTTCAAAATTTGATGAGATATGCGATATATGTAAAAAGCATAACGCAGTTATGGTTGAGGACGCGGCGGAATCATTCGGCGCTACGTACAAGGGTAGACAAACGGGAACCTTTGGTAAATATAACGTAATATCCTTCAACGGGAATAAGATCATTACCGGCTCGTCGGGCGGAATGCTTTTGACGAATGATATAAATGCAGCGGCAAAAGCGAGAAAATGGTCAACGCAAAGCAGAGAGAATGCGCCGTGGTATCAGCACGAAGAAATCGGCTATAATTACCGTATGAGTAATGTTATAGCAGGTGTTGTACGAGGACAGCTTCCGTATCTTGAGGAACACATAACGCAAAAAAAGAAAATTTATGAGCGCTACCGTGATGGCTTTAAGGATTTGCCTGTCAGCATGAATCCTTACGATGAGGAAACAATGGTGCCGAATTTTTGGTTGTCGTGTATGCTGATAGATAAGGATGCTATGTGTAAGCAGGTGAGGACGAGCAGTAGCGCAACGTACGTAAAGGAAAAGGGAAAGACCTGTCCGACTGAAATTTTGGAAAAGCTGATGGAGTATAACGCAGAAGGACGCCCAATATGGAAGCCTATGCATATGCAGCCAATTTACGAGAAAAACCAATTCATTACCGTCGGGGATAAGGATGTTGGCAAGGACATATTCGCGAGAGGTCTTTGTTTGCCGAGTGATATTAAGATGACAGAGGAAGAACAGGACGTTATAATAAACATCGTAAGGTCTTGCTTTGAGTGATAGGAGAACATAAAATGTACTCAAAATTGTTTAAGAGGGTTTTGGATATGGTTTTGTCATTGCTTGCACTTGTTGTTCTTCTACCTATTTTAGCGGTATTGTCCGTTATTGGCGCAATAGCAATGAAGGGAAATCCTTTTTTTACACAATTAAGACCGGGGCTTAAAAATAAAAAGACGGGAAAAGAGCAAATATTTAGGCTTATAAAGTTCAGAACAATGTCTAACGCAAAGGACGAAAACGGAAATCTTTTACCGGATGACGTAAGGCTTAACGGCTACGGAAAATTTTTGCGTTCTACTTCTCTTGACGAGCTTCCTGAGCTTATAAATATCCTCAAGGGAGATATGTCGATTATAGGACCGAGACCGCAGCTTGTCCGAGATATGGTGTTTATGACAGATGTCCAAAGAATGCGACATAATGTCAGACCCGGACTTTCAGGACTTGCGCAGGTGAGCGGAAGAAATAATATAACATGGGAAGAAAAATTTGAGTATGATTTGAAATACATAGAAAAAGTTTCTTTTATTACGGATGCAAAGTTGGTTGCGCTTACCGTGGTTAAGGTTTTTAAGCGTGAGGATACTGTGCGTGAGGGAACGGTAAGCGACGTAGATTTTGGTGATTGGCTTGTGATGAACGGGGAAATCACTCAAGAAGAATATTATGAAAAGCAAATTGAAGCTAGGGAATTGTTTAAGGTACTATTATGATGGAAACTAAGTTTTCTGTTGCAATTTCAGTATATGAAAAAGAAAACGCTGTGTTTTTTAACAGAGCACTTGAAAGTATAACCGAGATTCAAACGGTAAAACCATCAGAGATTGTTCTTGTGGTTGATGGTCCAATAGATGATGAGTTGGATGCGGTAATTACTAAATATGAAAAAAAATATGACATATTTAAAGTAATACGTTTATCAAAAAATGTTGGTCTTGGGAATGCATTGAAGATTGCTATAGAAAATTCTTCTTACGAGCTCATAGCGCGTATGGACAGTGACGATGTTGCTTTGCCGTCAAGATTTGAGGAACAGCTTCGGGCTTTTAAAGAAAACGATAAAATTGATATTGTTGGCGGAGATATTTCGGAGTTTATTGGTGAAGAGAAGAATATAGTTGCTTACAGAAGAGTTCCATGTATAGATGATGAAATAAAAAAGTACTTAAAAAAAAGATGTCCGTTTAATCACATGTCAGTTATGTATAAAAAATCATCTGTTGATTTAGCGGGTGGGTATATGGATCTCTTTTGGAATGAGGACTACTATTTGTGGATACGTATGGCACTTCAGGGAGCAGTTATGGCAAATACGGGCACGGTTTTGGTTAACGTGCGAACCGGATCAGATATGTATAAACGTCGCGGTGGAAAAAAATATTTTCAAAGTGAGAAGTTTTTGCAAAAATATATGCTTAATCATGCTATGATCAACAGAATTACGTATATTGAAAACATGTTGAAGAGATGGATAATTCAGCGACTGCTACCAAATTCATTGCGCGGGGTTGTTTTTAGGACACTTGCAAGGAAAAAGTAATTTCTTGTGAATTAATAGTATTTTTGTTGTGGGTTATATAACAATCAAATTGATATGTATTCTTAAACTCCAAAATTTAATGATAAATGACTTTTATATCCAGTGAGTAATCTATAATGAAGAGGTAATACATGTTATGAAGAAATATAATATAGGTTATACGACCGGTGTTTTTGATTTGTTTCATATAGGTCACTTAAACATACTTCGTCGTGCCAAAGAACAATGCGAGTATTTAATTGTTGGAGTATCTACGGACGAGTGTGTAAAAACTTATAAAAACAAGACACCAATAATACCGTTTGAGCAAAGAATGCAAATTGTAGAAGCTATTAAGTATGTAGATAAGGTAGTACCTCAAACTTCTATGAATAAAATGGAAGCGTGGAAGGAATTAAAGTTTGAAGCTCTCTTTCACGGTAGTGATTGGCAAAACAGCGAAATGTACAATAAAATAATTCAGGAATTTGAAGCTGTAGGTGTAGAGGTCGTATTTTTACCTCATACAGAAGGAATATCATCTTCTGATATTTCAAAAAAAGTAAAGTGAACGAGGAATTATTATGTCATTAGAAAGCATTGGAAATAAATGCTGTGGATGTAGAGCGTGTTTGCAAAAATGCAAATTTGGAGCAATTTCTTTTGTTACAGACATATATGGCTTTGAGTATCCAAAAATAAACTCAACACTCTGCACGAATTGTAATTTGTGTGAAAAGGTGTGTCCCATTACAAACAATACGCATAATTCTGATGCTGATTTTTGTGGCATGGCATATGCACTTGATGCTAAAACAAAATTTAATGGATCAAGTGGAGGTTTGTTTGGTACTTTTGCAGAAAGCGTATTAGCCGGAGGTGGCGTCGTTTTCGGTGCAGCATTCGATGAAAACTTGAAACTTAAAACAACAAAAGCCGAAACAATCGAAGAACTAATACCACTTTACAAATCAAAGTATTTGCTTTGCGATACAGCATATCAGTTCTGTCAAATAGAGCGTGAATTAAAGAAAGGAAGAACGGTAAACGGCGAGTGCTATTAACGGCTTGTACAGATCTTCCAAATTTGTTGCAAGCTCTGCGGCGATTGAGCCAATCGTGATTTCGCTTACACAGTCGAAAATCAAGTTGAGAGATATGGTTATGCCCCCATGATTTTGGTAATCATGAACATAGATAACACAGATAAAATAGAAGTTAAAATTGCTTTAAGAATATTCTTTAAATGCTCCTTTTTTGTTTGGTGTAAGTTTTAAAAGTATATTGTGTTATACATGGATTT
Organism: Oscillospiraceae bacterium; assembly: GCA_015065365.1. Taxonomy (GTDB): domain Bacteria; phylum Bacillota; class Clostridia; order Oscillospirales; family CAG-272; genus HGM12713. The sequence continues at coordinate 8,807 of SVQL01000046.1, forward strand.
TTGTAATGTATTTTTTGAAAAGGTGAATTTTTTCTAAAAAAATTCTATTGAGGAAACGAAATTTTGTTAGTAAAATAATGTTGAAGATATGCAAAAATAATCGAAAGGGGTAAGATAATGAAAACTAGGGAAGATAAGCGTGCAGCACTAATTGAGAGTGCAATTAAGTTGATTGGTGAGCATGGGCTTGACAAAGCAACTATTCCGGCGGTATGTAAAAACGCAAATCTTAACGAGGTTTATGTTCACCGTTTATTCGGCGGAAGAACAGATCTTTATAATGCTGTTTTCGATGTTTTAGACCGTGAATTTTCGGATTTTTTGGTCAAGGCTTCTTCGCGCGATTTTCCCGATGATGAAGACTTGCGCAAAAAGGTTTTTCGCGAGATTTTTGACGAGCTTTGGGATTTCAGTATAGAGAATTCAACGAGGAGCATGGCTTTTATCAGGTTGTTTTATTCGCGCTATTTCAATAAGGAGCATTTACAAAATCGCAGAAAATTATACGCCCCCGTCAACAGAAGAATTGAAGAGTATGTTGGTGGAAATATTGATGGAGCCGAAACACTGAACAGATTTCTTGATTTCCATTTTTGCTCAATTTTGCGTGCATTGCGTGATGAGTCGGAGGATAAGGATTATCTTGCAAATCAAACGTTTGATTTAATCGTTATGTATGCACGCTATGTAAAGAATTTTTAAAATACAGTTTTAATATACTTGGTAATGGCAATCAATATCTTGAGCATTTATACATACTACCGAAAAAAATAAAAAACAACTTTGAGCAGCTTTGAATGAACAAAGCTGCTCAAAGTTGTTTTTGGTGACCCACCGGAGACTCGAACTCCGGACCCCTTGATTAAAAGTCAAGTGCTCTACCGTCTGAGCTAGTGGGTCAAGTGTATTTGCGCTACCTATATATAATACCACATTTTATGGTATTTGTCAAGTTTTTTTGGTTTGTCGACTTGAACAAAAACTGATTAAAATCGGTAACGCAAATGTGTAATTTTTACAGAAGTTCACGTATTCTATCCGCTAATCTGTATATGTTTTCCGGGACTATTTCCGGTAAAGGGGATCGAGTCGGATCAGGGGATTCAAAATCGTCATTTAGCATATCCGCGCGAAGTGTTTTTACTATCCATCTGTCCACTCCCTTAAGCTTTTGAGGCTTTAATTCTCCGCCAAAGAAATGAATACCGAGGGATGGAATAATTTGTTTTGGTATTTGCATTGATGCATAATCCTCAAAGCTTTCGGTAAAGCCACAGCAAATAAACAGCGCCGTGTTTATTTCTGAAAGCTTTTGAGCGTGAGCCTTTATATATGTCTTTAACTTTTTGTTTAGTTTGCCAAAGCGGATCGAGCCGCCTATCACGACGACGTCAAATCCGTTCGGTGGCGGAGGATTGTCGTTTATATCATATACCGATACGTCAAAGCTACCCATCAATTTATCATAAAGCATATTGGCGCATACTTTGCTGACTCCACCCTTGGTAGAATAAATTATAAGAATTTTCATATCATTTTCTCAATACGGAAATCAAAAGAGAAACGTTATCACGTAAGTGAGTGCGCCTGCAATCATAAGTCCTGCAAGCACCCAGCACATAATTCTCACAAACACCGTAGTTTTGTTCATTTTTTTATCCTTTCAAGCTCAGCCGTCTATTTTGAGCTGTTCGATTTTTGAGTCACCTGTACCGAGCTGCTGTCCGGGTGCGGGGATTTTCAACTTGCGGCAACCCTTGGTATCAGGATATCTTACTTCTATATCGCGTGTGCAGTCAATAATTCTTTGCCCCTTTTTCAATGTCATAAGGGTAACTCCACCCGACGTACGCGTTGTTTTTATTGGCACGAGTGCGGTTTTAATAATTATGGCTTTGTCTGCATTGTTGACCATAATGAAGTCGAATGGGTCTTTTTCTTTTTCATAGAAAACGCCAACTAAGGGAGAAGCGGATGAGCAGATATTAACCAGCTTACGTCTTGGTGCTTTAGTTTCGTAAACGGGAGCGGGGATACGTACGCCCTTACCGTTTTCAAATATGAATACGAAGTTTTCGCCTTCTGACCAGCCCTTGTGAAGCTTCATGAATATCGGCTTTTCACCGTCATCCATATTGAGCTTTGCAGGGAGGTATTCACCCATAGCAGATGCCTTGCAGCATTCAAAGTCCGCAGTTTTTACGCGGTATAGCTGACATTTATCGGTAACGAAAACAAGCTCGGAGAGATTGTCCGTTTCAAACGACGTGAGTATTTCGTCGTTTTCTTTGAGCTTATGCTCGTCATTTCCTCGGAGCGACTGCATAGTGATTTTTTTGAAATATCCTTCGCGAGTGAGATAAACTCGAGCGTTGAAATTCTCTATTTCCTCGGTCTCGTTATACGTTTCAATATCGTCCGTATGGATAAGCTGTGAGCGGCGGGGTTGACCGTATTTTTTCTTGATCTCGGTAAGCTGAGAGGAAATAAGAGCCTTTAGTTTAAGCTCATCTTTTAAGATGTCCTCAATGTGGGCAATCTCGTTCTGCAAGCCTTCGATTTCGTTGATTCTGTTTATGATGTACTGCTTGTTAAGATTACGTAACTTGATTTCCGCAATATATTCTGCTTGAATTTCATCAATACCAAAGCCGGACATAAGGTTGGGGATAACGTCCTCTTCCTTCTCGGTGTGACGGATAATCTTTATCGCCTTATCTATGTCAAGCAGTATTTTGCCAAGGCCCAGTAAAAGGTGAAGCTTGTCCTTTTTCTTTTTCAGGTCAAACCGAAGCTCGCGTGAGAGACAGGAAATTCTGAATTTGATCCACTCGGAAAGTATTTCTATTATACCCATTTGCTTTGGTGTTGAATCTATCAGAATATTGAAATTACACTTAAAGCTGTCTTCAAGTGGGGTAAGCTTAAAGAGCTTTGTCATAAGCTTGTCAGGGTCTACGCCGCGGCGCAGGTCGAGCGTGAGCTTAAAGCCCGAAAGGTCTATTTCGTCACGAAAATCCACGATCTCCTTGAGCTTGCCTTCCTTAACGAGATCAGAAATTCTGTTGAGGATAAGCTCAATTGAGGTGGAGTAAGGAATTTGTATAATATCGATGCAGTTTTGCGCTTTGTCATAGTTGTAACGAGAACGGATTTTTACAGAGCCCGAGCCCGTTTCAAAAATCTGACGCATATCGTCGCGGTTATATATTATAGCTCCGCCACCGGGGAAGTCGGGAGCTTTAATTATATCGAGCATCTTTTCCGTAGTCAAACGGGGATTTTTCAAAAGCGCGACAGTTCCGTCGCAGACCTCAGCGAGGTTAAAAGAGCAGATGGACGAAGCCATGCCTACGGCAATACCCGTGTTAGGAGTTACGAGAACGTTCGGGAAGGTAGTCGGAAGCAGCACCGGCTCCTTCATCGTGCCGTCGTAGTTGTCCACCATATCAACCGCATCCTTGTCTATGCCGCGAAACAGCTCTTGGCAGAAAGAATCAAGCTTTGCCTCGGTATAACGCGAAGCTGCGAATTTCATATTTGCGGAATATTGCTTACCGAAGCTTCCCTTGGAGTCAACAAATGGGTGGAGCAGAGACTCGTTACCTTTGGTAAGACGCACCATAGTTTCGTATATCGCCATATCACCGTGTGGGTTGAGCTTCATCGTCTGACCTACGATATTAGCGCTTTTGGTGCGAGGACCTGTGAGAAGTCCCATTTTGTACATAGTATAAAGAAGCTTTCTGTGAGAAGGCTTAAGTCCGTCTATTTCGGGAATAGCACGTGAAACTATAACGCTCATAACGTAGGGCATATAGTTTTTCTCAATAGTCTCAGTTATTATCTGATTTTGAACGGGGGCATATACTATTTCTTCAACAGTTTTTACGTTCTTTGCTTTTTTAGCCATTGACTTACCGTCCTTGATTTATATGTATTAGTGATGTTTTATATTACTTGAGTTTACGTGAATTACCGTATGCGCAGCCGCACGGATGAGGCGATTGTAGAGTGCAAGGCCAATGCCGTCCTTGGGGGGCAGATGTGCATAAACCACGTCACAGTCAAGCTCGTCCACTCTGCGAAGAGCCGCAAAAAGCCTTTGCGCCTGAGCTTGCAGGTCGCTTTCACTGCCTATATCGATTATTCTCTCTGCACGTAGCTTGTAAAGCTCCTCGTGATAGCACAGTATAGCGCACCTTTCGGCATTTTGAGCATTGTGCAAAAATTTCATAACGGTATCGTTTTCTCCCTCAAGAAGAATGAGAGGAACAGCAGGAGCATAATGCCGATACTTCATTCCGGGGGATATCGGTTTTTCATTTTCCGCAAGTGCTTCTGTCACCGCAGAGGATATCTCAACGTTCTCGCATACGCACCTCAGGGCATCTGCCGTGATTGCACCCGGGCGTAGAAGAATAAGCTTGTTATCTTCAATTTTTACAATAGTGGATTCAAGTCCTATCTCACATTCGCCACCGTCTATAATAGCGTCGATTATGCCATCGAGGTCTGAGATTACGTGTGAGCCACGGGTAGGCGAGGGGCTGCCCGAAAGATTAGCGGAAGGAGCGGCAATAGCCACGCCCGCAGCCTCTATCAGAGAAAGCGCGATCGAGTGAGCTGGGCAGCGCACCGCAACAGTATCAAGCCCGCCTGTGACTTCAAAGGGAACGATGTCCTTCTTTTTTAAAATTACTGTCAAAGGACCGGGCATAAAAGCCTTTGCAAGCTTTTCGTAAAGCTCGTTGGTGTATGCGTAAATGGATGCATCGTCAGGAGATGCTACGTGGATTATCAAAGGATTGTCCGAGGGTCTGCCCTTGGCAGCATATATCTTTTTCGCGGCATTCTCATCGGTAGCCGATGCGCCAAGACCGTACACGGTTTCCGTAGGAAAGGCGACAAGTCCGCCTTCCTTTATGATAGATGCGCATTCATGTATTGCCAAAACGTCGGGGGTATCCGCGGAGATTTTGAAAATTTTTGTTTGCATTTCGTACTTCCTATGCGTTTTATTCCGAAGCCTTGAGCTTTTCAGCGGTATCGGCGGTAATAAGAGCATCTATCATGTCGCCTATATTGCCGTTTAAAAAGCTTTCAAGCGAATAGAGCGTAAGACCTATTCTATGATCGGTAATGCGTCCTTGTGGGTAGTTATAGGTGCGTATGCGCTCGCTTCGGTCGCCCGTACCAACCATTGCCTTTCTGTCGGATGCGATTTTGTCGTTCTGTTCCTGCATCTTCATGTCGTAGAGCTTAGTTTTGAGCATCTTCAATGCCTTGTCCTTGTTTTTGAACTGACTGCGCTCCTCCTGACATTCGATAACGATACCCGTAGGCTTGTGTGTAAGTCTTACTGCAGATTCGGTTTTGTTGATGTGCTGACCGCCTGCACCGCTCGACTTGCAGGATTCAATAGTGATGTCGGCAGGGTTTATCTCAATAGCGACGTCCTCTGCCTCGGGAAGCACGGCAACAGTCGCCGTGGAGGTCTGGATACGTCCTTGGGATTCCGTTTCGGGAACGCGCTGAACGCGGTGAACACCGCTTTCAAACTTAAAGCGGGAATATGCGCCGTCACCCTCAATCATAAAGGTTATTTCTTTAAAGCCGCCAAGCTCGGTCTCATTAGAACTCATAAGTGATGTTTTAAAGCCTGCGGCTTGCGCATACATGGAATACATACGGTAGAGAACACCGGCAAAGAGCGCCGCTTCCTCACCGCCTGCTCCGCTTCGTATCTCAACCATGACGTTTTTGTCGTCGTTGGGGTCACGAGGCAGAAGCAATATTTTGAGCTCGTCAAGCAGCACGTCTATTTTAGCGCGTGTTTGTTTGATCTCCTCAAATATCATTTCCTTTAAATCGGCATCAGTCTCGGAGTCAAGCATCTCTCGCGCCGATTCGTTGTCTGCGGCAGTACGGCTATACTCGCGGAATTTTTCAATTATAGGGGTAAGAGCCTTATAGTCCCTCATCAAAGCAGCGAATTTTTCCTGATTTGAGAAAACATCCGGGTCTTCCAGCTGTTTTTCAATTCCGATATATCGGGCTTCGGCTTCCTTAAGTCTGTCTAACATAGAACTCCTAAAAGCTTAAAATTAGTATTTAAAGAATGCGTTAATAGCGCGGTGAGTCTCGTAAAGGTCTACCTTTGCTATTACCTCGCAGGGCGCATGCATCGAAATCACGGGTACTCCGAGGTCAATCGTTTCTATATTGTGCTTAGAGATATACTTTGCAACGGTTCCGCCGCCGCCTCTGTCAACCTTGCCAAGCTCGCCCGTCTGCCATACCACGCCGTCCTTTTCAAGAAT
>SVQL01000047.1 GCA_015065365.1 Oscillospiraceae bacterium
AGAAGCTGCAAAGAAGAAAATCCTTGATAACATGCACAACGGCGCGGTGATACTGCTACACCCGACGTCGGCGACCAACGCCGCAGTACTCGGCGAGGTAATAGACGAGCTTAAAGTTCTTGGATATTCATTCGGTTCTCTTGAAGAACTGACAAAATAAACGAAACGGTTGCACCCAAGGGGGTGCAACCGTTTCGTTTTATTGTCAAACCTTTTCAGTTTTCTTAGCTTCGTTAAGAGCCTTTGCTTTTTCTCTTGCGCTGACCTTTTCTTCAGGCTTGATCTCTCCCGCCTTGAGCAAGGAGATCTTAGTGAGCATAGGTCCTACTATTTCGTAAATAAGTACTGCGAAAAGCGTAATGTTGGCAACGATTTTTCCAATATCACCAAGTGCCTCTGCTTTTATTGCCATGCCGAGCGCAACGCCCGCCTGCGGAAAAAGGGTAATTCCGAGATATTTTACTATGTTGGGCTCGCACTTGACAGCCTTTGCGCTGAGAAACGCACCTGAGTACTTTCCGAGAGAACGGAAAAGAATATAAATGGCACCGATAAGTATGATAACAGGACTCTTGAATACCGAGAAATCAAGCTCGGCGCCGCTTATTACGAAGAACAGAACAAAGAGCGGAGCCGTCCACTTGTCAACTCTGTCCATAAGCTCCTCGGAGAAATCACATTCGTTGCAGAATACGGTTCCGAGCATCATGCATACAAGGAGCGAGGAGAATGCAACGTGTATTCCGAATATCTCAAACTTTATCATAGAGAGCGCAACCGTCAGAAGCACAAACGTTACGGACATTGCAAGACGACGGGTATTTGAATGGAAGAATCTCTCAAAGAAGGTAAAGAGCTGGCCCATAATGAAGCCGAGAAGCAGTGATAGCACGACTTCAACGATAGGCTCTACGATAATAGACGTTACACTGGGCTCTTGACCGGGAAGGAGAGCTTTTGCTACACCGAAAGAAATGGCGAAAAGCACGAGACCGACCGCGTCGTCAAGTGCAACTATCGGAAGAAGTATATCAGTAAGAGGACCCTTTGCCTTGTACTGACGAACGACCATAAGTGTTGCGGCAGGTGCTGTCGCAGAAGCGATTGCGCCGAGAATTATAGCAGCGGGCAACGGGAACTTATCTCCGAGAATGAAGTGCAGACCGATAAGCGCGCCGTCAACGATAAGCGTTGTAACGACTGCCTGAAATATACCTATAATGGTAGCCTGCTTTCCAGTGCTTTTAAGTTGGGAAAGGCGGAACTCGTTTCCTATTGAAAATGCTATAAATCCAAGGGCAACGTCGGAAATTAATTTGAATGCAGGGCTCTCTATATTAGTAAAGCCAAGTCCGGGGATGCCCCACAGAATTCCGAGCTTGCCGAGAAGCGCGGGGCCTATAAGAATTCCTGCCACAAGATATGCAGTGACCGCAGGCAGCTTTAATAGCTTTGCCACACGGGACAGCATAAGTCCTGCAAACAGAGCTATTGATAATGTTAAAAGAATGTCCATTAAGACCCTCCTGAGCATAAAATTTTACCTTACAAATTATAGCACTTTTGCTCCCTTATGTCAAGGCAATTTTTTAACAATTTTGCACAAAAATAAAGTTCTTTTTTGGCTATAACCCTCAATAAAAGATCCCTGCTGTATTCGCACGCGCAAGTGCAAGTAAAGCAGGGAAATTTTATTATTTTATTGCTTGTCGGCTCTTACGGCCTTAAGCGTTTTTTTCATACGGCAGCGCTTAATTATCTTAGCGGTTATAAGCCATACGACAGATCCCGAAATAGCCGCAATTATTATCCAATCCGAGACCTCAAAGAAGCTTTCCTGCTCATCGTCCATTCCCGTCTTGAATTCCTCCCACTTGGAATTGAGGTATTCCTTGGTGGATTTATCAAGATCCTTGTAGCAGTTGTCGTTATACTTCGCCGCAAAATCGAAATTCTCGGGGTAGAGAACTGCCATACCTTCCTCGCCCATATAATCTATATATTCTTCGTTTTCAAGAACGAGGGAATTAGGAGAAGCATAGCAGATGTATTCCGCATTTGCCGTTGCGGCTTCTTTGCTAAGCATGAAGTTAATGTAAGCCTCCGCAAGCTCCTTATTTTGCGCGCACGTGGGAATACACATAGCGTCAACGAAAAGGTTAGTGTTTTCGGGATAATAGAACTGAAGATCAACATTGTCAGCCTGATTTTCCACCATGGTAAGGTAGTCGCCCGCGTAATACGCGCCGATTGCCGCTTCACCGGTTTCCATCATGTTAAATACCTCGTCCATGACGAGCTTCTTAAGATGCGGTTTTTGAAGCTTTAGCTCTGCAAGTCCTTTATCCCATGCAGATGTATCGGTGGTGTTTACGTCAAGCCCAAGCTTGTAAAATGCAGTGCCGAAAGCGTCGCGCGCGTTGTTGAACTGAACTATTTGTCCGGAATACTTAGGATTCCACATCAGATCCCAGTCGCCAACGTCCTCTTCCTCAACACGGTTTGCGTCGTATATAACACCAACCATTCCGTAGGTGTATGGAACTGAGAATTTATTTTCCGGATCGTAATAAAGCCCCTTAAAATCGTCCGTGATACACTCATCGTAGTTAGGAATGTTATCGAAGTTAAGCTCCTGCAAAAGCTTTTCGTCGGCAAGACGCGCTATCATGTAGTCCGATGGAACTATTACGTCGTAGCTCACAGCGCCTGCCGAGAGCTTAGCGTACATATCCTCGTTAGAGGTGTACGTTACATAATTGACCTTGACCTTTATTCCGAGCGTATCGCGGCAGTATTCCTCGAACGCTTGGTTTACGTCAAGCGAATCGTCCGAGCCGTCCGAGATGTATTCGCCCCAGTTGTAGACGTTGAGAGTCACCGTCTCACCTGTATAAAAACCAATCGAAACGCATAATCCGACGATAAGAGTAACGGCGCATACCAAGGCAACTATCTTGCCCGTATATCCCGAGCGCTTATGAGAGGGCTGAGGAGTGTCATTTACAACCTTGCTGGAAGAAAGCTTTTGCTTTTTGCTTCTGTTTGCTTTGGCGATAGCCTGCTTACGCTTCTTTTCAAGCTTTGCTTTCTTTGCTTCAAGAGCTTCCGCAGAGGATTTTTCGCGGTTTGTTATAAGAAGCAGAACGAGTATGAGTACGAAAACGATGGTAGAAAGCGCGTAAATCGTAGGCTTTACGGACTTTTTCGTCATGCTGTAAACGAGTATGGGAAGCGTCTGGAAATCCGTTCCCGACGTAAAGTAGCTTATTACGAAGTCGTCGAAGGATAGCGTAAATGACATGAGCATACCCGTAATAACTCCGGGCATTATAGCGGGGAGCTGAACCTTGAAGAAGGACTGCATAGGTGTGCAGCCAAGGTCAAGAGCGGCTTCGGGGAGTGCCTTGTCCATCTGCTTGAATTTCGGCAACACGTTAAGTATAACGTACGGCAGACAGAAGGTTATATGGGCTATGAGCATCGTCCAGAAATTCAGCTTTGTAGTAAGCCCTAATAGCCCACCGACAAATACAAACATAAACATCATGGAAATGCCCGTTATAATTTCGGGATTCATGATAGGTATGTTTGTTACCGTCATTAGCGACTGACGGAAGTGCTTTTGCTTCATGTGGTGAATGCCGAATGCCGCGGCAGTTCCGAGAACTGTGGATATTGCGGCGGATGCAACGGCAAGGATGAGAGAATTTTTCAGTGCGTTAAGTATCTCACTGTTGCTGAAAAGCTCCGCGTACCATTTTAGGGAAAATCCGCTGAAGACGGCAGTACTTTTTCCCGCATTGAACGAGAAAAATATCATTACTGCAATAGGTGCAAACAGAAGAAAAAGTATAAGACCTATGTAGAATTTAGAAAATCTTTTCACAGTATCATACCTCCTCCCGAATCGTCGTCCGTATAGTGGTTAACTATGGCAAGTCCCACTATAAGTATCATCATGAGTACGAATGACAGAGAAGCCGTCATATTGTAGTTTGACGAGGTATAGTGCTGCTCTATAACGTCACCGATAAGCAGAGTATCAACTCCACCGAGCTTTTGGGAGATATAGAAGGTGCTGATAGAGGGAACGAAAACCATAGTAACACCTGAAATAACACCCGAAATACTCAAGGGGAAAATTACCTTGCGCAGAATTGCGAAGCCATTACAGCCGAGGTCGGCGGCGGCTTCGATAAGGCGGTGATCCATCTTAGCCATGACGGAGTATATCGGAAGAATCATGTAGGGAAGAAAGTCGTATACCATTCCTATAACTACGGCGGTTTCCGTGCCGATAATGTGTATAGGCTCAATTCCGATCTTACCGAGAAGCGTATTTATAATTCCCGTATCCTGAAGAAGCGTCATTATAGCGTAGGTACGGATAAGGAAGTTCATCCACATGGGAAGCATCAAAAGGATAATCAGGAGTCTTTGAGTGCTTGGCTTGCACATGGTTATAAAATACGCGATAGGATACCCGAGCAAAAGGCAAATTACGGTTGCAATCAGCGCAAGCTTTACGGACTTCCAGAATATAAGCAGATAATCTCTTGTAAAGAAAGCCGCAATATTAGAGAGTGTAAAGCTGTGTGTCGCGGTGTCCGTAAACGCATAGTAGGCTACGAATATAAGCGGAACTATAATAAACAGAACCGACCATACAATATGCGGCGCCGCTGCATACCGCTGAAGCAGCGATGCGCGATTTTTGTTTTTAGCCCCCGTCATTCTACCTCGACCTCCGTAACGTCCGAAAGGTGCTCCATTTCATCAGAGAAGGTTGAATAATCACCGAACATGTTAGAATATTCGGATTTTTTCATTATATGTATTGCATCGGGCTCAATATATACGCCGATCACAGAGTCGGGCGCAACGTAATCCGTCGTCTGTATCATCCACTTAAATCCATCGATATCAACGATGATCTCATAGTGAACTCCCTTGAAGGTAACCGAGGTAACGAGTCCCGAAAGCATACCCTTTTCAACGGGAACGACGTCAACGTCCTCAGGTCTTACGACAACATCAACGGGCTCATTAAGAGCAAAGCCCTTGTCAAGGCAGTCAAAGGTGTGAGATGCGAACTTAACGCAAAAGTCCTTGAGCATTACGCCGTCAAGTATATTCGATTCGCCGATAAAGTCGGCAACAAAAGCATTCACCGGCTCGTTGTAAATATCCGTAGGAGTTCCTATCTGCTGAATCCTTCCGTCAGCCATAACGACTACGGTGTCGGACATGGAGAGGGCTTCCTCCTGGTCATGCGTAACGTAGACAAAGGTGATTCCCGTCTTTGCCTGAATATTCTTAAGCTCTACCTGCATGTCCTTGCGGAGCTTGAGGTCGAGAGCGGCCAAGGGCTCGTCCAGAAGAAGAACCTTAGGCTCATTTATAAGAGCGCGAGCGATAGCCACACGCTGCTGCTGACCGCCCGAAAGCAGGGAAACGTCACGCATCTCAAATCCCTTGAGATTAACGAGGGCGAGCATTTCACTCACGCGCTCCGCAATCTCATGCTCCTTGACCTTCTTTACGCGCAATCCAAACGCAATGTTGTCATACACGTTGAGGTGGGGGAAAAGAGCGTATCTTTGAAAAACGGTATTTACGTTTCGCTTGTGCGCGGGTACGTTATTTATCATTTTTCCGTCAAAAAAGACCTCTCCGTCATCAGGTGATTCGAAGCCCCCAATGATGCGCAGAGTGGTAGTTTTACCGCAACCTGACGGACCGAGCAGAGTAATAAACTCATGGTCGTGAATATAAAGATCAACGTTTGAAAGAATCTGTTCACCGTCAAAGGATTTACAAATATTCTTTAATTCTATCAGCTTTGTTTTCATTCCACATAAAAACTCCTTCGAGATATAAAAAGTGCGAGGATTTTACTATGTAAAAAGACTCGAATACTATTGTAACAGAAATTAACGCAAATTGCAATATATTTTGCGAAATTTCTTAAAAAAACGCCAATAATTTTAATTAAAGCCTGCCGCACGCGATTTTTTTATAAAAATCTCCCGATTTCTCCGTTATACTTTGAAAATCTCTTAAATCCTCGAAAAAGGTGATTTAAAGGGCGCTTGGATAAATTAAACATCATCGGGAAGAAATATTTTGGCGAAAAGGGAAAGGGAAAACATGAAAAGGGAGAGTGAGGAGGCAATTTTAATAAGAAGGTAGACGGAGAAACACCATAAAGTAAAAATCAAAGCAAAAGAAATCACCTTGCTTACTGTTTGAACTGTGCGCGGTGAAAATAATATGGAGAGCAACGCAGAGAAAATCCTGCCGCCGTCGAAGCCCGAAACCGGGAGAAGATTGAGGAGTCCAAGGGCAAAGGAGCACATTTTGAAGTATTCAAACGGCTGGGTATCAAAAAAAACAGACACAGCAAATGCAGATAAAAAATTTGCCAAAGGACCGCCGAGACACAGAAGAATTTCTTTTTTGTACGAATATAAATAATTTTGCGGTGAGAGAGCGGCACCAAAAATTCCGAGCTTCAGCTCGCGAAACTGAATTTTGCATATTTTTGCCATGAGAATGTGACCGAGCTCGTGTAAAGCAATAGAGCAAATCACCGGGAGAAAAAAGTGAGGAGAGGCAATGGATAAAGTTATTATCATAAGTATAGCAAAGATACCGACTGATATTTTACAACGTATTTTCATATTCACTCCGCATAAATTAAACTATAGAAAATGATATTATAACTTGGAGCAGGATATGAATAAAGCAAATTTTAACATAAAACCCATGCATTTTATGCTCTCTTTTGTTATCAATGAAAAAAATAAAAAATTCTCAAAAAAAATCTGAAAAAGGTATTGACATTTCAAAAAAAAAGAGTATAATATATATGTTGCCTATGGGGCAACCGATATGCGAGAGTGGCGGAACTGGCAGACGCGCACGTTTGAGGGGCGTGTGGTTACACCGTACGGGTTCAAGTCCCGTTTCTCGCACCAAAATCAAGAAGGACGGCAAAAGCCGTCCTTCTTGATTTTCGTATGAGCTACCTGACGCCGAACCCCTCCAATTTGTTGATAAAAAACAAGGAGCTATCTCAAGAAGTTGAGATAGCTCCTTTTGTATTGTTTTTACTTATCCTTTTTCAGACTCTTGCGTGAGCCGTCGGGGTACTGTATTACGGTGTTATCGAGCATAGCACCGAACGACGCGCGTATTTCGTTTATATACTCCTGCCTAAGCTCCGCTTGCTCTGACTTTTCGGCATCGGTAAGGGGTTCGAGCTTGCTTTTTTTAGCAAGCTCATTTATTCTGTCAAGCTTGTGCTTTTCCATGATTAACCTCAATTAACCTCTGAGCGTAATGCCAAGCTCTGCTTCAAGCGCCGAGAGAATCTTGGTAGCAGTCTTTTCTGCTTCCTCAACGGTGAGCGTTCTGTCAGCTGCTCTGAGCGTAACTCTTATAGAAACCGATTTCTTATTCTCACCAACCTGCGGGCCTCTGTAAATATCAAAGAGAGCAACGTCCTCAACGAGCTTGCCGCCTGCCTTCTTTGCAACCTTGAATACCGTTCCGACCTCAAGAGCCTCCTCACATACGAAGGAGAAGTCACGGGTTGTAGCGGGGTACTTGGGCAGGGGAGTGTAGAGCTTATTGGGATCCATCATGTCGAAAATAGCGTCGAAATCGAGTTCAGCCGCATATACGGGCACGTCGATATCGTAATTCTTGAGAACAAGAGGATGAACCTCTCCGAAAACGCCTATAACCTTATCGCCGACGCAAATATTTGCGCATCTGCCGGGGTGATAGGAAACGTTGTCGGGGCAGCTAACGACGTCAAAGTCCTTAATTGCAGCAAGCTTCATAACGTTCTCGCATACACCCTTTACGGTATAGAAATCGCAGTTTCCAAACATACCGACTGAAAGCGTCTTGTTTTCATTCGGGAGCTTATCAGGAGTCGTGGGGATATATACTGTTGCGACCTCAAAAAGCTTAACGTTTACGTTGTTGAAATTGTAGTTACGAGCCAGCACCTCAAGCATAGAGGGAAGTGCGGTGGTACGCATTACGCTCGTGTCCTCGCCCAAGGGATTGGAAATTACGACGGAATTGCGAAGCGCGCTGTCAGCGGGCAGTCTTACCTTGTCGTAATACTTGGGGCTGATGAACGAGAAAGTCTGAATCTGGTAAAGTCCCATTCCACACATAAGGTTTTCGGTATCAACCTCAAACTTTTGCTTGGGGGTACGTCCGCCCTGCGTTGTCTCAGCCTTAATGCGAGTGGACTTGATCTTGTTGTAGCCGTAAATTCTTGCGATCTCCTCTGCAACGTCGTTCATACAGCCGATATCCGCGCGGAATGAGGGAGCGACGACCTTCTCTCCGTCGAAGGTGAATTCAAGCGTCGTGAGGATATCCTTCATTTCCTTCTCGGAAACGTCCGTTCCGAGGAAATTGTTTATAACGTTTGCATCAAACTTAAGAGCGGTAGGCTCTGCCTTGGTGGGATATACGTCTATGATGTCGTTTACTACCTCTCCCGCGCCGAGAAGCTCTACGAGCTCGCAAGCGCGCTCAAGACCTGCAAAGCAATTTTCGGGGTCAAGTCCCTTTTCAAAGCGAGCGGAGCTTTCCGTTCTCATGCCGTTCTTCTTTGCGGTAACGCGAACGGACGTGCCAAGGAAGCAAGCTGATTCAAACACGACCGTCGTAGTGCCGTCCTTGATCTCACTGTTAGCGCCGCCCATGACTCCTGCAAGTGCAACAGCCTTCTTGCTGTCGGCAATTACGAGCATAGAGGAGTCAAGAATGTGCTCCTGATCGTCAAGCGACATGAAGGACTCGCCGTCGTTTGCGCGTCTTACGATAATAGACGAGCCGTCAAGGCAGGTATAATCGAACGCGTGCATGGGCTGACCGTATTCGAGCATAACGTAGTTGGTTATATCAACTATATTGTTTATAGGACGAACGCCGCTTGCGCGAAGTCTCATGCGAAGCCAAAGGGGAGAGGGCTGTATCTTTACGTTCTTAACCACTCTTGCCATATATCTCTGGCAGAGGTCGGGAGCGTCGATTGCAACAGAAAGGTAATTGGAAATGCTGTCGCCGTCATTTGCGCCCTTAACTACGGGAGTACGGTTCTTAAATTCCTTGCCAAAGGAAACTGCGCTCTCTCTTGCAAGTCCGATAACGGAAAGGCAGTCGGGACGGTTTGAGGTGATTTCAAATTCAACCACGGTGTCCTTGAGCATAAGCGCATCGCAAATGTCCATACCGAGCTTGTCCGCGTATTCCTCGTCGAGGATGAGGATACCGTTTGGATCCTTGCCGGGCATATCATGCTCGGTAAGACCGAGCTCACCCATCGAGCAGAGCATTCCGTTCGACTCAACGCCGCGGAGCTTTCCTGCCTTTATGGTGATGTCGCCGGGGAGCTTTGCCACGGGTATTGCCGCAGGAACAATAGCACCCTCAAATACGTTTTGCGCGCCCGTTACGATCTGCACGGTTTCTTTACCTATGTCGACCTGACAAATCTGCAAGTGGTCGCTGTTTTCATGAGGGGTGATCTTAACTATTTTAGCAACGAGAACGTTTTCTATATCCTTGCCAAGCTCCTCAAAGCACTCGACCTTAGAGCCTGTGTCGGTCATTCTGTCGCAGTAATCCTTAACCGCTATGTCGCTTACGTCAACGTAGTCGGAAAGCCAATTTCTTGATAAATTCATGTTGTGACCTTACCTTTCGTAGTTATCAGAACTGTCCAAGAAAACGTGTGTCGTTTTCATAGAGCAGACGCATGTCATCAATTCCGTAGTATTTCATAGCAATTCGCTCAACGCCCATACCGAACGCAAAGCCGCTGTATTCCTCTGGGTCTATGCCGCAGTTGGAGAGCACGTAGGGGTGAACCATACCCGCGCCGAGAATTTCTATCCAGCCCTCATTCTTACAAACGCGGCAACCCTTACCGCCGCAAACGAAGCAGGAAACGTCAACCTCTGCCGAGGGCTCGGTGAACGGGAAGTGGTGAGGACGGAAGCGAAGTCTGGTTTCGTTTCCAAACAGCGTTTTAGCAAAGGTTTCGAGCATTCCCTTGAGGTCTCCCATAGTGATGCCTTTGTCAACCACGAGTCCTTCCACTTGATGGAAAAGGGGAGAGTGGGTTGCGTCAACGGCATCGGAGCGGTAAACTCTACCGGGGGAAATAATTCTTATCGGGGGCTTCTGCTTCTCCATTGTTCTTACCTGAACGGGAGAGGTCTGCGAGCGAAGAAGAATGCTTTCAGTGATATAGAAGGTGTCCTGTGTGTCTCGTGCAGGGTGATTTTCGGGAATGTTGAGGGCTTGGAAATTGTAGTAGTCATACTCAACCTCGGGTCCTTCTGCAATTGAAAATCCCATTCCTATGAATATATCCTCGATGGTTCTTTGAACCTGAGTGAGGGGATGAAGCTTGCCGGAAGCGGCCACATTCGATGGGAGAGTAACGTCGATTTTTTCAGTTACAAGCTTTCTTTCAAGCTCTGCCGCCTTCTGCGCCTCTGCTTTGATTTTTAGGGCATTTTCAATATCAGCGCGAACCTCGTTGGCAATCTGTCCGACAACGGGGCGCTCCTCAGCGGTAAGCGCGCCCATTCCGCGAAGAACGGAGGTAAGCTCACCCTTCTTTCCTAAATATTGAATTCTGATCTGTTCAAGGTCGGCGTTGTCGGAATTTATCGCGGACAGCGCATCCTCTTTGATTTTTTGAAGCTTTTCTTTCATTTTTAGTCCTTTCGTTTATGTGAATTTTATACTTACAAAATAAAAAAGCCCTGTCCTATAAAATATAGGACGGGGCAAAATACTCCGCGGTACCACCTAATTTTCAGCACTTGCTGACACTCACTTGATGTATAACGGCATCGCCCGTGCTCCGCTACCTTTAAATATTCACAGAGCCTGCTCCGAAGTGAAATGCCGACATACGTTTAGCAACCGCTTTCAGCCGGGGGCGGTATTCTCTGTGGCAAGGGACGAACGTAAGCGAGCTTCATCAATGCATTTTTATATTACTCCGTACATTATATCACAAAATAAATATTTTTGCAATAGATTTTGATAAAAAAGATGTAATATAGTTTTAATATTAAAACCGCCTCTGCCGTTCGCAGAGGCGGTTTTTAGATTATCGTTGATCAATCTTCTTCAACGGGAACGTAGAGCTGGTAGTTCTTAAGAACAGCCTTGTTGAAGTTGAAGGAGCCGTAGTATGTAGTTACAACCTTTGAAAGATCACTGTGAATAAGAGTCTTGGTTTGGTTGAATACTATCGGAATAACGGGCATATCCTCAAGGAGCATTTTTTCAGCGTTGTGGAGAATTTCTGCTCTTGCGGTTATGTTCTTTTCAACATACGCGCTCTCTATGAGTGCGTTGTATTCTTCGCTGTCATATCCGGAAATGTGAGTAGGTATCTTGAACTCGGTGCGCTTTTCTCCGGAAGAAGCAAGACCGGTGAAGGACTTTGCGTAGGGAGCAAGCACGGAGAATGCATCAGCTGAACGCGCAACGTAATCAACTGCGGCTACTTCAAATTTACCGGCGCGGAAGTTCTCTGCAAAAACGTCGTCGCGAATATTTCTGTCAACTTCCTTGGTCGACTTATCCATTTCGTCGTTTTCAACCGTTTCGATAGCGTCAACGGTTACCTTAAAGCCAAGCTGCGACCAAGCGGCTGCAACCATTTCGGCGATCTTTACGTGAACCTCGTCGTAAGCGGGGACGGAAATTGCAAATTCGTAATTGGAAGCCGTTACGTTAGCCTTAGCGAGAAGGTCCTTCGCTTCTTGGAGATTGGGCGTTGCTACGAGAATATCTCCGCCGACCTCTCTAAAGGTTTGAGCCTTCTTAAACAAGCTTCCCTTGTTACCTGCGTTGTAAACACCCGTGGGAACGAGTGCGGTTGCCGCCTTTGCGTAGACTACGGCGTCGGCAATAGCCTGACGGTCGATAACTGCAGACAGTGCGTTTCTTACGTCAGCATTAGCGAAAAGCTTTTCAGCGGGAGCACCGTCGGTACGCTTGATGAGAGCGTTCTGGTTGAGGATGTACGTATGAGTGCTCATGGCGTCCTTAACATCAACGTCAGCTCCGAGAGAGCCTCTGATGGATAGAGGAACGTCACCCACGAAGAACAGCTTGCCCTCGTTGTACGCTTGCATTATCTGCTCGTCGGTCATGGTGTAATCTACTATGATTCTGTAAGGAGTAACGGACTTATCAAGCTCATCCTCAAGGATGTCGCGGTAGTAGTAAGCGTTTCTCTCGAGAACCATTCTTTCCTCGCCCTCAACGTAAGATACCTCGCGGAGTCTGAAGGGACCGCTCGTACAAATGGTGGCAGGCTTCTTTGCCCAATCCGAGTTCTTTTCTACAACCTCGTTACGAAGAGGAACGAGAGCGTAGCTCGTGAGATTAAGAAGGAACTGATCGTAGTCGATCTTGCCCTCAAAGAGAATCTGGATCTGGGACTCGTTAATAGCACTTATTGCAACGTCGTCGATGGATATCTCGCCGTCACCCTCCTTAGCAGCACGCGCATTCTTTATATCGTAAAGAAGAGAAGCTGCTTCAAAGCTGTTTGCGGGATTGAGAATTCTCGTCCAAGCGAAATATACGTCATTTGCGGTTATGGCAGCGCCGTCACTCCAACATGTATTGTTGAGAGTAATTATCATTTCGTATTCGCCCGTTTTGTCATCCTCGCGTATCTTATAGTCCTTTGCGAGCGACTTTCTTACGTTTCCGCCCTCGTCAAGAACAAAGAGATTGTCGAAAAGAAGACTTACGACCTTGAGAGCAGACTCGTTGTTGTAAGCATACGCAGGGTCAAGGTCATAAACCTGATCAGCGAGATACATGTTTATGTATGCACCTTTGTCGTTTTCGTCCTCTTTTTCTGCACAGCTTGCAAAAACAGGCACAAGCATAAGCACGCAAAGAAGGAGAGCAATTACTTTTTTCATCATTGTTAAAAACCTCCTAATGGTTAGAAAACTAATACTCCACATAATGTGGCAATTTACTCATTGTATTATAACATTTTTTTTACTCAAAATCAATGCTATTAAACACAACTTTTAAACTTTTGGAGATATGCACAATATGAAGGCATGAAACTTGGTTATTTTTACTTGATTTGGAGATGCATTTATGGATAAATATATAGTTTCAGATTTAATTATGGAAACTGCGAGAGCAGCTGATTTTGAAAAAACGGATGCTGCGCGAACGTCGGTATATTCGGAGGATAGCTTTGGCGACGTTAAAGTGTGTCGCTTGAATATAAAAGACGCCGGTACTGCCAAGAAATATGCTTGTGCGGTAGGTAGAAGCGTAACTGTCTATACTCCTAAAATGTGGATTATTAATGACGTTGACGGAAGGAGACTGTCCGAAATTTTAGCTCGTGAGCTACACGGGTTGATATGCGCAACGCTGAATACAACGGAAATATCCGCTAAGCGTTTTCTGGTCGCGGGTATAGGAAATAAAAGAATTACTCCCGATGCCGTTGGGGCAATGGCTGTTGACAATGTGAGCGTAACTAGGCATATAGAAAGGGTGAGCCGCGAGGATTTTTTGAAAATGAGGGTTGCCTCTGTCTGTTGCGTAAATTGCGGAGTGCTTGGAGAAACGGGAATAGAGTCATTTGAAATATTAAAGGGAGTCGTAAGTATCTGCCGCCCCGACTGTATAATTGTGCTGGATGCTCTTGCTGCCAAGGATTTGGAGCGACTTGCGGCGACTGTTCAAATGTCTGATTCAGGTATAACGCCCGGCGCGGGAATAGGGAACCGACAAAGTGCAATAAACAGAGATACACTCGGAGTTCCCGTTATTGCAGTAGGAATTCCGACCGTGGTCTCTGCGGCAACACTTGTTGCAGATACTCTCAAGCGGATAAATATGGCGAAAACTGACAAAATATTGGAGAGAATAATAAATGAGAATAAAAATTTTTTCGTAGCCCCAAAGGAATGCGATATTATATGTGATGCGGCATCCGTTATCCTGGCGCGAGCAGTTGACATGGCGCTTGGAGTAATATAAGAGAATTTTTTGAATATAATTTCGTAGTTACCTTTTTAAGGAGGAGTTATGAAAGAAAATCAAGGTAGAATAAAAGCAAAGGAAGCCGCAGAGCGGCTTGAGGACGGTTATAGCTTCGGCAAAAAAAACTTTAAATTCAAAGAAAAGGCTTTCAAGGCGTGGCATGCGGTATATATAGCGACAGCTCTTGCTACGGTGAGTATCGCAGTATTGTTATTGACGGTTGGTCTTACGAGTATATCGATGCATACCCACCCGATCGGATTTTTGGGAGATGTTGCGGACAAGGTTGCGGACTTTTTCGTGTCTATGGATTTCCTCGTTTATGACGGAGCTACGCACGCTCCGGGGGAGGATAGCGATTTTGTTTACGTGCCACCTACGACGGATAAGGGCAACGATAAGAACGACAGGCCCGATACGGAAGATAATCCAAGCACCGATGCAGGTGCTTCCGTCGGTGGTCTGTACGATTTTGATTACACAAGGGTTCCCGAAGGTTACACTCCCATAATTCCCATGGATCTGTCGCTCAGCTCTTACGGCTCGGAATATATAAACAATTCTACGGGATATTCTCCCGACGTAGCAGCTCTTATAAAAAAGAAGCTAAAGGATGATAATTCCTACGAGCTGATTGCGGTAAAAAACGAGCCGCAGGTTTTGATAATACATACACACGGCACGGAAGCATACAGCAAGGATGGTGCGATATATTGTGATGATTCTGAAGCTTATGCACGAACTACGGATACCGAACAAAACGTAGTTGCAGTAGGAAAAAGTGTCGC
>SVQL01000048.1 GCA_015065365.1 Oscillospiraceae bacterium
CAAATTTCATTTTATATGTGTTTTTTAGCCGCGATTTGGCTCTCTGGCGTACTCCTGTACGCCTACGAGAACCAAATCACGACTTCTGCATCTAAATGTGACAGCCCCGATTTTGTGCATTTCGCTGTTTTTTATGTCCAAAATTTTAAAAAATGCCAAAAAATAAAAATATGTTCATATTAGACTTGACAAAACACTGTGTTGTGTGATAAAATAATACAGTATTATTATGACTAAAATTTACAGTAAGAGGTAACATGATGCAAAACCAAGAAATTCTCAACAGTTCTGCAAGTGCAAGCCGTATCGGCAGAAAAGTAACGCGCGCTTGTGTTTTTCAGAACTACCTGAGCCTTGTTTACATGGTGGTCGTATTGATTGTGGCGCTTGTCGGCGTTTTCAATTCAGTTGACTTTTTGGATTTGATTTTTAATCTTTGTCTGATTCCCGCGGCGCTTATGCCTTATGCGGCAGCAGGGGCGTTCAAGAAGCCGACGGCTGAGAGACTCGCGATGGGCTCGCACAACAAGAGCCTTACCGAGGGGTTGTATTACAGCACGAAGATACTTCTGCCCATAACGGCATTCCTTCCCATAGTCGCAATTGAGCTTGATGTGAGCTTCCTTCTCGTATATCCCGTGTTCTTCATTTGCGTGGGATTTATGCTCCTCAATCTGTTTTTTACCCGCGCCAGAAGCTACACCTCAAATGAAAAGAAGTTCGTCAACGTAACTCAATTCGTTTCGCTGATAGGTCTTGCTGGCGGTGTTATGCTTACGCTCGTTTACTTTGCGTACTGCAGAGAGTTCTTTGGAAAGAACCCCACCGATATTCCCGTTATAATCGCTGCCGTTGCTTTAGCTATCGGTATCGGAGTTGCGTATCTCTATTTGCAGGAGAATATCGCGAGACTTACGTTTACGACACACACTAACTTCTCACACAAGATAACGCTTATAATGGCTGCCGTTGCTTTCGTTTTCGTATGCTGGGGCGCGCTCGTTATGTATAATGCAGGTATCGGTGAGTTTGCATTCGTGCTATTCTCAATAATAGGCACGGGAGCAATGCTTGCCACTGAGATACTTTATCTCTTGTTTGACCGATCGATCTGCAAGACTCTTGATGTTGCAGATAAATCAGAGATCGTTAGCGGAAAGAACGATATGTGCTCTCCGGAGTACTATCAGAAATCTCTTGAAGACTTCGGAATTAAGAAATGGTCTAAGGGAAAGATCGTAGGACTTCTTTGCGCTATAATCGGTATTCGCATAGTTGCGGATAATGTAGTCGGAACTGTTGCAAATAGCATAAAGATTGCTAAGGATAACGCAATCCTGGCGGCAGGCGGCAGACTTAACGGAGAGAAAACCTTGGTTCCCGGAAACGGACTTGTAGCGTTGCTCCTTACTGCGGCTGTAGTGATCCTTCTCGTATTCCTTATGATGAGAGTCAACAGACTTCTTAGAAAAGAAATTCCTACCGACAAGATGCGTATTGAGGGCTTGATCGTGGGTATCGTACTCGTATTTGCATGCGTTATACCGATAGTATTTACCGTCGGCGGAATTTTTGATACCGAGCAGCTTTACATGCTCTTTGACATGCTTACCTCAATTGCAATGTTCGTATTCACGTACTACTATTTTGGAACGTTTATGCTTCGTAAGCTTGGCGTTTCCTCAAAGTCGAGAAACGTTCTTCCGACCGTGTTCTTCGTAGTGTGTGAGGCAATAGTTACTGCAGCAGGCTTTGGAATTACTCAGCTGTTCGCAATTCTTTCCAAGATGAGTGTATTTGCACCGATTCTTAAAGACGTCGGACTTGTTAACGCGTGGACGAAGCTTGATCTCGCGGCTGAGATGTCCGGACTTGAGTCCATTAAGATTTTTGCGGGAATACCCGGAATGATCAGAGGATATGTCTGCGTAGCAATCATAATTGTGTTTATCGCAGTTGCTACCTTCGTTGCAGGAATGATCTACAAAGCAACTCAGAACATAGCGCTTGGAATTCTTCCCGCAGTACTTATCGCGAATATGGCATCGCTCTTTACCGCAATGCCCGTAGCCTTTAATATGATATATGCAATTATAGGATTTGTCGCATTGATCGTTGCAGGTGTGTTTGCTTGCAAGGCGGCATCTAAAAATGAGCTGCCCGTTCAAAACGACGATTAAGATTTAAATAAAAAATCAACGCCGAGGCATTCGTGCCTCGGCGTTGATTTTTTTTCGTATACTATTGTTTCGTTCTTTTTCTGTAAGCGTTTGGAGTTGTATTAAATCTCTTTTTAAACTCCCTGTGAAAATAGCTGCTGTTTTCGTAGCCTATGTGAGTAATTATATCGCCTATGGGGGTATCGGTGTTGCGCAGCAGGTCGCAGGCAACGGAAAATCTCTCCTGCATAAGAAGCTCCTTGAAGCTCGCTTCAAAGTATGAGCAAACCCATCGGCTAAGATAGGTAGGGGAAAGTCCGAGCATTTTCGCACATTCTGTAAGGGTTGCCGTACTGTACGAGGTGCGTATGTATTTGCTGATTTTTCGTTTCATTTGCTCTGAGTAGGGAATTTCCTCGCTTGTGTGTGGGGTGTCGTTGGTAGAGGATAGATAATACAGCAGCATTTTGATGGATTGCTCTAACAGATACTCGTCTGTGGATTCCCTGAAAAGGTGAGAAAAAATCAGGCTTTCCATCAGGTTTTGTATCTGTAAGCTTTGCGAACAACGAAAAAGGCGATGGCGAGTGACGTTCTTGTCAAGCAGAGTTTCAAAATATTTTGTGTTTACCGATGCATCTTGGCGCAAAGAACCGAGCATTATTTCAAAAAGCTCCGTTGAAATAATAATATTTATTCCTATATCGGAGGCGGAGGGAGGTCTGATTGAATGCTTTGCATTTGCGCCAAGCAACAGCAGCTCTCCCGCGCAAACATTTACGCTTTTTTTATCAATCTCGTGCACTATGCTACCCGTGCATACGTACATTATTTCAATATAGTCGTGCGTGTGCTCAGGGAATGGATAAAAGCGCGGATGGGCGCGCAGACATATAGGCGCGGTTTGATCTCCCGTGGAAATATCCGAAACGGTTCGCCGCTCAATTATAAATCTGCCCGATTTTGAATAACGCCCCTTTTGAACGTCAGGAGTGCTTTCCATCTCCTCGGCTGTAAGAACTGACAGCTTCTTAATAATTTCTTCTCTCATGTGTTCCTCGCTTAAGCTTTATATTGTAATTGTACCACAAATTTAACCTTTTTTCAACCCCAAAGAGCAAAAAAAGACACATTTTAAGTTAAAAATCAACCTTAATATAGTAATGGTAATATGATACAATATAATCGGTAGCTTTGGCAAGAATTTTATTTATTTTAGGAGGTTTATATTATGCCTACTTATTATCTTGCGATTGATATAGGCGCGTCCAGCGGACGTCATATACTCGGCTGGATCGAAAACGGAAAGATAATGATCGAGGAGGTTTATCGCTTTGCAAACGGTATGACGGAAAAAAACGGTCACCTTTGCTGGGATCACGAGAGCCTTGCCGCAAGCGTTATTGCGGGAATGAAGCGTTGTAAGGAGATTGGGAAAATCCCTTCATACATGGGAATTGATACGTGGGGGGTTGACTACGTCCTTCTCGATAGCGAAGGTAACGTTATCGGCGATGCAATAGGATACCGTGACGCAAGAAACGCGCTTGCTATGCCCGAGGTTGATAAGATCGTTTCAAAAGAGGAGCTTTACGAGCGTACAGGTATTCAAAGACTTGATTATAATACGGTATTTCAGCTTATGGCAGATAAGATGCACCGTCCCGAGACGCTAAAGTATGCTGACAAGCTTTTGATGATTCCGGACTATCTTGGATTCGTACTTACGGGAATTGCTCATCAGGAGTACACAAACGCAACTACGGGCGCGCTCGTAAATCTTAGTACGGGCGAGTGGGATATGGAGCTTATAGAGAAGCTCGGATACCCCAAAAAGCTTTTCGGAAAGCTTTCAATGCCTTGCGACACCTTGGGAACACTTACAGATAAGATAAAGGCTGAGGTGGGATACGACCTGACGGTTATTCACCCTGCGTCACACGATACGGGCTCGGCAGTATTGGCTATGCCAACCAATTCCGAGAATGCGATATACTTGAGCTCGGGCACGTGGTCACTTATGGGAATTGAAAGACTCACCCCCGACGCAACGATAGCTTCCATGGAGAAGTCCTTTACTCACGAGGGTGGAGTTGATCACAGATTCAGATATCTTACTAACATAATGGGACTTTGGATAATCCAGTCGATAAAGAAGGAGCTTGGCGGTAAGTATTCCTTTAACGACCTTTGTAATCTCGCTATGGAGGTCGGAGATACGAAGTACCGTATAAACGTAAACGACAGCTCTTTCCTTGCGCCCAAGAGTATGATAAAGGCAATCAACGACTATTGCGGAACAGAGGATATGCCGCTTGGAGAGCTTGTTTGCTGCGTATATCACAGCCTTGCGGATTACTACGCAAAGACGATTGCAGACCTTAAGAGTATAGCGGGAAGGCCGCTTGACGCACTTCATATAATCGGCGGCGGAAGCAAGGATGACTACCTCAGTCAGCTTACGGCGGCTCTTATAGATATTCCCGTATACGCGGGTCCTACCGAGGCAACCGCTATCGGAAATCTTCTGGCACAAATGCTTGCAACTGACGTGTTTACAAGTATAAACGATGCGAGAGAAGCAGTATTTAATTCGTTCGATGTGAAAAAAATATAATTTTGGAGGTATATAAAAATGACTAAGGCTTATGAATTTGCAAAAGAAAAATACGCGGGTATCGGAATTGATACCGAAAAGGTTCTCAAGGAGCTTGCGGACGTAAACGTTTCCATGCACTGTTGGCAGGGCGATGACGTTAAGGGCTTTGACACCGAGGGCGAGCTTACCGGAGGTATTCAAACTACGGGTAACTATCCCGGACGTGCAAGAACACCTGACGAGCTTATGGCTGACATTGACAAGGTTCTGTCGCTTGACGGCGGTAAGCACAAGCTCAATCTTCACGCTTGCTACGCAATATTTGAAAAGGGAGAATTTGTAGACCGCGATGCTCTTGAGCCTAAGCACTTTGCAAAGTGGGTAGAGTTCGCAAAGGCAAGAGGAATGGGAATTGACTTTAACCCCACTTTCTTCTCTCACCCCAAAGCAGACGGACTGACTCTTTCGTCAGCTGACGAGGAGATAAGAGCATTCTGGGTACGTCACGGTCAAGCTTGCGTTCGTATTGCAGAGTATTTTGCGGATGAAACGGGTATGCCTTGCGTTATGAATATCTGGATTCCCGACGGCTTTAAAGACATTCCCGCAGACAGAATGGGACCCCGTGCAAGGTTTATAAAGTCTCTTGACGAGATTCTCGGAATCGGATACGACAAGAGCAAGGTATACGTAACCCTTGAATCCAAGGTGTTCGGTATCGGACTTGAGTCCTGCACCGTTGGCTCTGCTGAATTCGGAATGGGATACGTTCTCAGCCGCGGAATAGTTCCGCTTATGGATAACGGTCACTATCACCCAACCGAGATGGTATCCGATAAGATTTCCTCGATGCTTCTGTTCGCACCGAAGATCGCGCTTCACGTAACGCGCCCCGTTCGTTGGGACTCCGATCACGTTGTAAGACTTGACGACGAGACCAAGGAGATCGCGAAGGAGATAGTTGCAAGCGGACGTATTGACGACGTTGCTATCGCGCTTGACTACTTTGATGCGAGCATTAACCGTATTGCGGCTTGGACGATAGGACTTCGCAACTTCCGTAAGGCTATGCTTATCGCAATGCTCACGCCTCACGCGGATTTCAAGAAGCTTCAGGACGAGGGCAAGTACACCGAACTGTTCTTGCGCCAGGAGGAGCTCAAATCCTATCCTTGGGGTGACGTTTGGGATGAGTACTGCAGCCGTCTTGGCGTAAAGAGTGGAAACGATTGGTACGCTGACGTAGTTGAATACGAGGAAACCGTTCTTTCAAAGAGAATCTAAAGGTTTTACAAAACGCGCAGGTCGAAAAAAACGGCCTGCGTGTTTGTTCTTTGATGGAACACGCAACGTAAAGCCGTTCTTTAAAATAAAAAAGTAAAAAAATTGTGTTTTTTTAATGAAGGGTATTTTATTTGTGACTTATATGTGATATAATATGATTGGTAAATTTTTGGGAAAGGAGAAGTGCCGTGAGCAAAAATCGTGAACGCAGGCAAAAGCTAAAGAGTTTTTTTGAGGATAAGCCTCTGAAGGAAACTAAACATTATTCAAAAAAGAGCGCGGCAACTCTGCTTTCAATAATTTCTGTGGTCGTGTGTATCGTTACGGTGGCATGCGTTATATTTTTGCGGACGTACTTTTCCGATACCGACGTTATAAAGGAATGGATATCCCAAAATTACTTGCTCGGATTTGTATGTATGGTGCTTCTTTGCGCTTTGCAGGTGGTGATCGCGCTCGTGCCCGGCGAGCTTTTGGAGATAGCGGCGGGATATGCCTTCGGGTATTGGGTTGGAACACTCGTTTGCGTGATAGGGATAATGATTGGAAGCATTATCGCCATACTCCTTTCGAGAAAATTCGGACGGCGACTGGTTGAGTCGCTTTATCCCCGTGAAAAGATAGACTCGCTTCCGATACTGAATGATCCTAAAAAGAGAAACGTAATGACCTTTCTGCTGTTTTTGATCCCCGGTACGCCAAAGGACTTTTTTACTTACGTGATTGGTATGACGGAAATGAGTATCCCCGCATATATTGCGCTTACTATGTTTTCGCGCCTGCCTTCCATTATTATGTCAACGCTTGGCGGAAGTGCGCTTGGAAACAACAGTCTTAAGACCGCAGCGATTATATTTATTATAGCGGGAATAGTCAGCTGTATAGGATATTTTATCTATCATAAAATACAGGAAAGACATAAAGTTAAAATAAAAAAATTTAAAAAAATCAGAGAAAATAATGACGATTGAGAGGGAAAGCCATGAAGCAGAAGTACACAATCAGAGTTGCTGATATAGAGATGAACGTTATCAGCGAGGAGTCGCCTGAGGCAGTTGAGGCGCTCGTAGGAATAGTTGACAGAAAGATGAGAGAGATAGAGGGTGCAAGCAGACGTTGCTCAAAGAGTGAGGCGGCGCTCCTTTGTGCGCTTGATTACTGTTCGGAAAGAATAAAGGCTCAAAGAAAGATAAAGACACTTGAGTCGCGCTTGCAGATTGCCGAGACTACCGTTGAGGAGCTTGAGCTTGAAAACGAAAAGCTGCGCGCACAGCTTCCCGGTGGCGCAGGAATACTTTAATACATAATGAATAAAATAAAATTACCGAACGCTGTTGCCGAGGATGTACGCGCGGGCAGGCGGCTTCCCGAATTGCTCTCCCCAGCAGGCTCAATAGAATCGCTGATGGCGGCAATAGAGGGCGGCGCAGATGCTATCTATATTGGCGGTGTTTCCTTTAATGCGAGAATTAACGCGAAAAATTTTACTCGCGAGGAAATGAGAAGGGGAATATCCTTGGCTCATTCTTACGGAACGAAGGTATATATTGCCACTAATACACTTGTGTACGATAGAGAACTCGATGAC
Organism: Oscillospiraceae bacterium; assembly: GCA_015065365.1. Taxonomy (GTDB): domain Bacteria; phylum Bacillota; class Clostridia; order Oscillospirales; family CAG-272; genus HGM12713. The sequence goes on from SVQL01000048.1 coordinate 7,631, forward strand.
TTTTTGCGTGCGGCTGAGGACGCGTATCGCGACGGCGCAGACGCGCTAATTATTGCCGACGTTGGGGCGGCGCGCGAGGTATCAAAGCGTATTCCAATAGAGCTTCATGCGAGTACGCAGATGTCGGGACACGGAGCAAGTAGCGCGGACGTGCTTATCGGCGCGGGATTTTCGCGCATGGTGTGCGCAAGAGAAATGAGCAAAGAGGACATAAGTGCGTTTATTGAGCGTTCGCCTATTGAAGCCGAGGTTTTTGTTCACGGCGCGCTTTGCGTATGCCATTCGGGGCAGTGTCTTTTTTCATCTCTTGTGGGCGGACGTAGCGGAAATAGGGGCGAGTGCGCTCAGCCATGCAGACTGCCGTACGAGAATAACGGAAAGAGCGGTAAGTGCGGAAAGAGCTATCCGCTCTCTCTCAAGGATCTCTGCTTGGCAGAGCATATTCCGGTGCTTTGTGATATGGGTGTGGCGTCGCTTAAAATTGAGGGGCGCATGAAATCTCCCGAATACGTTCGCGACGTTACTTCGGCATGGAGAAAACTGCTTGACTGCCGCCGCGCGGCAAACAAAGAGGAAATGCGTGAGCTTGCGGAGGTGTTTTCACGCGACGGTTTTACGGACGGATATTTTAAGAAAAAAATAAATAACGGAATGCTTGGTGTCAGAACTGATGAGCAGAAGTTAAGGACGCGTGAATTGGCGCCGTTTGCGGGACTTACTCGCAAGGTAGGACTTGATATGAGCGCCTGCATAAGGGCAGGCGAGCCCGTAAGTCTTATCGTTACGCGGTCGGATAACGGCAAGAGCGCCACTGCGATAGGTGACGTTCCGCAGGCTGCAAAGACCGCGCCCATAGACGAGAGCACTGTTCATAAAAGCTTGTCAAAGCTTGGCGATACGCCGTATGTGCTCAGAAATATAACTGTGACGCTCGACGCAGGTCTTATGCTCCCCATCTCGGCGCTTAATGCTTTGAGAAGAAGCGCAATTGCGGCTCTTGACGAGCAAGAGGGCAGAGAGGGAATAAAGGAAGCGCAAATGTCGCAGCCAAGCGAGCGAAGGATAAGGACACGCACCGCGGTATTTTACGATCCGAGCGAAATTCCCGAGTCTGCGTATGAATTTTTTGATATTATATATACTCCGCTTGAAAAGTACACGGGTAACACGAACGGAGTTCTGATACCTGCGGTTATTTTCGATTATCAAAAGGACAATATAGCGAGCCTGCTCCAAAAGGCAAAGCAAATGGGAGCAGAGCACGCGCTGGTCGGAAATATCGGACATATTTCGCTTGTAAGGGAAGCAGGCATGAAGCTCCACGGAGATTTCAGACTTAATGCAACTAACAATTCCTCGGTTGCCTTTTATGAGAATTTGGGCTTTGAGGACGTAATCCTGTCTCCCGAGCTTACACTCCCACAGCTACGCGATATAGGCGGAAGAAGCTTTGCTACGGTTTACGGCAGAATGCCGCTTATGGTTACAGAAAAGTGTGTAAACTCCGCGCTTAGCGACTGTAAGACCTGCAAGCAAAAAGAGGGAAGAATGTGGCTCGTTGACCGTAAGGGAGTGAGTTCCCCCGTATTTAAGACCTTTGAGCATAGAAGCATTATATTTAACTCCGCGCCGTACTACATGGCGGATAAGCAATCAGAGCTTGAGCGCGCGAATATTACAATGCAGCACTTTATTTTTACTGTCGAGAACAAGACTGAGGCAGAGAGTGTTATAAGCTCTTACAAAAAGCATCAAAAGCCGAGTGATAATTTAAAAATTAAAAGAATAAAGTAACAAAAGCTCCACCGTTTTTTGAGAACGGTGGAGCTTTTGTTATCGTCTGCTTCTCAGATTAACTCCCAAAAGAGCTCCCACGAGCGAAACAGCTACGAATGAAACGCGAATAAGCAACTCCACGGGAAATGAAAGTCCCAAGGAAAGAGAATCGCTTATAAAAAGCGAAATAAGCCAAAGAAAAAGGGAAAGCAGAGTGCCGCTGAGAAGTCCTACGGGTATTGCGGCAGGTCTCTTTTTTGCAGCTGCAAATCCACTTGCCAAAAAGCTTACGGCGAGAATGATGATTGAGAAAAATGGGGAAAGTTTGTCAGATGTACGTGTGATTAAGGACAAAAATGCAAAAATAAAAAGCAATGCGCATACACATATCGCGCCGATGCCTGCGCCAAATGCAGATGCCGCCAGAATGCCCATATCCTTTGCCGTGCTGTGTGACGGTGCCGCGATTCTCGGACGAGAGGTGTGTGTACCAAGACGTTTTTTCATAAGAGCCCTCCGAAAAGTTATTCGTTTAATTATATGACGTCAATAATTTGGATAGAATAATATAGTGCATTAACAGAAAATTAACAAACTGAACAGCTAAATCTCTTGAAAAAATGCAAAAAATATGGTAATATTGTTGTAATATGGGAGAGAAGTTTTATTTAATTTAAAAACTAAAAAAATCCAAAAAATACACAAAACGGAGGCAAATTTATGGTACAATTTGACGAAAAAGTGTACGGCCCCGCAAAGGAAAAGATTGAGTCAATCTTCGATACGGGAACCTTTGTGGAGCTTTGCGCGTACACCAAGCGTCTTGACTCTCAAAAGAACTTTGAGGGTGTGGTTTGCGGCTACGGCTCGGTGAACGGCAAGCTCGCTTTCGCGTTCGTTCAGGACAGTGGAAGAACAAAGGGCGCGTTTGGTGAGAGACACGCGAAGAAGATAGCGGACACGTATGCTTTGGCAATAAAGAACGGCGCGCCGATTATCGGAGTGTTTGATAGCGCTGGCGCGGTAGTATACGACGGAGCATCGGCGCTTGCAGCATACGGAAAGCTCATAAAGTGTGTGTCAGACGCATCGGGTGTTGTGCCGCAGATAGCGGTTATCGACGGCGTTTGCGGTGGAATGAGTGCTGTTGCGGCATCTATGTTTGATATTACGGTAGCGATAAAGGACAGCTCAAAGTTTTATGTAAACGCGCCGTTCATAGTAGGTAGCGAAAAGGGAACGGCTGACTTTGCTGCGGCAAAGGGAATGGCGGCAAAGCTCGCTGACGACTCGGCTTCGGCTTACGCATTTGTAAGAGAGCTCGTTACCGTTCTTCCTCAGAACAATGCAGATGTATGTATGGTTGAAACGGCTGATTCTCTTAACAGAGAGAGCTCATTTGATCCTGAAAAATATACCGCAGAGGAGATCGTTTCTGCTGTTGCGGACAGCGGCAGCTTCCTTGGACTTTACGGAGAATATACAAGTAACGCAACTCTCGGAATTGCTTCCTTTGGCGGAGTCGTTTCGGGCGTAGTGCTTGCAAACGGCGCGCTTGACATAAGGAGCGCAAGAGCAATTTCCAAGCTCGTATCCTTCTGCGACAGCTTTGCCATTCCCGTTGTCACCTTGGTTGACAGCTGTGGACTTGACGTAAGCGGAGAGGCGGAGGATAATGCTTATGCTTCGGAGCTCGCAAAGCTTGCGTATGCTTATTCTTCTTCGGAAAACGCAAAGGTTACCGTAATCGTAGGCAAGGCTTACGGCGCAGCATTTACGCTTCTCGGATCTAAGTCCGAGGGGGCTGATATGGTTTACGCATTGCCGAACGCAGCTGTAAGTGTGCTTTCTCCCGAGGCGTCGGTTGCATTCGTTTGGAACGACAAGGTAGGAAAGCAGAGCCGCGAGGAGCTCGAGGTGGAGTGGAAAGAGAAGTGCGCTTCTGCGGCAGACGCGGCAGACAGAGGGGAGATCGACGATATCGTTGAGCCCGCAGAGCTTCGCAAGAGAATTTGCGCTGCACTTATGATGCTTGTGGCAAAGGCAGAGGGTAAGCCCACTCGCCGCCACGCCAATATGCCTCTTTGATGGGAGGACTATTGAATGTTGAACGTATTTATGACACCGTCAGCGCTTGCGATCTTTGATTTCAGCAAGGATAACCTTGTGTTGGCTGCTCAGACCGTAGTTCTCGGAATGGGAATGATATTTGCGGTTCTCGGCTTGCTTTGGGGAGTTCTTTCGATATTCAAGCTTGTTTTCGTCGGTGCAGCTCCTAAAGAACCGAAGCAGAATAAATCTGCCAAGGTCGAGGCGGAGATTGCAAAGACGGAAGAAGCGGTTGCCGAGACTCCGGTCGCGCAAGATAATGACGACGCGCAGCTTGTGGCGGTAATTACTGCGGCTGTTGCAGCGTATATGGCAGACGAAGGCGTTGAGGCTCCCGACGGAAGCTTCCGCGTCGTATCATTTAAGAGAGTACAGAGCGGTCGTGCTTGGAACTCAAAATAATTTTTGAAAGTTTGAAAGGTTGAATTAAAGATATGAAGACTTATAACGTAACCGTAAACGGCGTGACATATTCCGTCGTAGTAGAAGAGGTTGGAGCTACCACAGCCGCTCCCGTAGCAGCACCCGCTCCCGCACCTGCGGCAGCACCCGCTCCCAAGGCAGTCCCCGCTCCTGCAGCAGCTCCCAAGGCAGCAGGTGGAGCACAGGGGGCAACTGCCGTTAAGGCACCCATGCCCGGCAACATAATGAAGGTAAACGTAAAGCCAGGTGCTTCCGTTAAGAAGGGCGACGTTCTTATGGTCCTTGAGGCTATGAAGATGGAGAACGACATCTGCGCTCCCGCAGACGGAACTGTTGCAAGTGTTGAGGTAGCGCAGGGCGCAACCGTTGAGACCGATGCAGTTCTCGTAACCCTTAACTGATTTCCTGTTTGAAACAAAACAAATTTTTGAAGAAAGGAAAACAGTAAGGATATGCGTGAAATATTTGAGAGTATGCTCGAAACCTTAAAGAGCTTTCTTGCGGACACGGGTATATTCAAGCTTCTGTCACATGAGAGTGAGGATATAAACTCTCTGGCAGACTTTAGTTACGATCCGGCTTGGTGGCAGACCGCCGTAATGTTCGTCATTGCATTCGTCCTTATATATCTTGCGATAGGCAGAAAATTTGAGCCCTTGCTCCTGCTTCCTATTGCGGTCGGTATGCTGTTGACGAATCTTCCGGGCAGCGGAATGTTCAATTTGGATTTCTTTATTCCCAATCAAGCAGCGGTCATAGAGCTTGAGAATGCTTTTGCGGACGGAATTATATCCGTTGTTGAATTTGAAAAGCTTAAAGAGCTTGGACTGCCTGTTGTCGAAGCCTTCGGCAAAGAAGCGATCGCGGGTGATATGACCTTTACCGAGAACGCTTACGAGCTTCTTATGGAAAGCCTTACTTCGGTAAATTACGGCGACGTGCTTCACCACGGCGGACTGCTCGATTTGCTTTATCTCGGCGTTAAGCTTGGAATTTATCCTTGCCTTATATTCATAGGCATTGGTGCTATGACCGACTTCTCGCCCCTTATCTCCAACCCCAAGAGCTTGCTTATAGGCGCGGGCGCACAGTTTGGCGTATTCGTTGCATTTGCAGGCGCTCTCTTCCTCGGATTTGATCCCGAGGTTGCGGCTTCGATCGGTATTATCGGCGGCGCGGACGGTCCTACGGCAATACTCGTGACCAAGACGCTTGCTCCGTCGTTCCTCGGCGCTATCGCTATCGCGGCGTACAGCTACATGGCGCTTATTCCTATGATACAGCCTCCCTTTATGAAGCTGCTTACGACCAAGAAGGAGCGTCAGATAAGAATGACGACGCTTCGTCAGGTATCAAAGACGGAAAAGATACTTTTCCCGATAGTCGTAACCTTTGTTGTCGGACTTATAATTCCCGATGCGCTTCCTCTTATCGGTTGTCTTATGTTCGGTAACCTGCTCAATGTATGCGGACTTACCGACAGACTTTCAAAGACTGCGCAGAACGAGCTTATGAATATCGTAACGATATTCCTCGGGATTACCGTCGGAGCAACTGCGAGCGCGACAAACTTCCTTCGTCTCGAAACGCTCAAGATAATCGCTCTCGGACTCGTGGCGTTCTGCATCTCCACCTGCGGCGGACTTATCACCGCAAAGATCATGAACTGGCTGTCGGGCGGAAAGATAAACCCCCTTATCGGCTCTGCGGGCGTTTCCGCAGTTCCTATGGCGGCGAGAGTTTCACAGAAGGTTGGACAGCAGGAGGACCCCTCCAACTTCCTTCTTATGCACGCTATGGGCCCCAATGTTGCGGGAGTTATCGGCTCTGCGGTTGCCGCAGGCGTGTTCCTGTCAATGTTCGCCAAGTAATTAAAGGAGAAAACTGATATGGCAAAGGTAAAAATAACAGAAACAGTTCTCCGCGATTCGCATCAGTCGCTTATCGCAACGAGAATGACAACGGAAGAAATGCTTCCGATACTTGAAAAGCTTGACAAGGTGGGCTACCATTCGCTTGAGGCTTGGGGAGGAGCAACCTTTGACTCCTGCTTGCGCTTCCTTAACGAGGACCCTTGGGAAAGACTTCGCAGAATCCGCGCAAGCGTTAAGAACACAAAGCTTCAGATGCTTTTCCGCGGACAGAATATCCTCGGCTACCGCCACTATTCCGATGACGTGGTTGAGTATTTCGTTCAGAAATCTATCGCAAACGGAATTGACATTTTGAGAATTTTCGACGCGCTTAACGACCCCCGTAATCTTGAAACGGCGATAAACGCGACCATAAAGGAAAAGGGACACGTTCAGGCTGCAATTTCCTACACGACAGACCCTGAAAACAAGATATATACCACGGAGTATTTTACACGTTACGCAAAGACGCTCGAGAGCATGGGAGCGAACTCAATCTGTATTAAGGATATGTCCGGACTTCTTAAGCCTTATGACGCATACGAGCTTGTAAAGGCGCTTAAGGAAACGGTAAATATTCCGATACAGCTTCACACTCACTATACCTCCGGTCTTGCTTCCATGACGCTTCTTAAGGCGATCGAGGCAGGCGTTGACGTTGTTGACACGGCAATCTCTCCCATGGCTATGGGTACCTCACAGCCCCCCACGGAGTCGCTCGTCGCAACTCTTGCGGGTACAGAGTACGATACGGGAATTGACCTCGCTCAGCTTGACGAGATTACCAAGTACTTTACGCCCTTGCGTGAAAAGTATCTTGCAAGCGGCCAGCTTGATCCCAAGATGCTCAAGGTTGACGTAAACGCACTCATTTATCAGGTTCCCGGCGGAATGCTCTCCAATCTCGTGTCTCAGCTCAAGCAAGCTGGAAAGTCCGACAAGCTTACCGAGGTGCTTGAGGAAGTTCCGCGAGTAAGAGCGGATTCGGGCTAT
>SVQL01000128.1 GCA_015065365.1 Oscillospiraceae bacterium
TTATGAGATTCACGGGTGCGCTTATTGCCTCCGAGGCAGGTGTTACCACGAGATACGGTCTTTTCAATACTCAGGAGCGCGGTCAGCTCTTCGTTGGTCCTCAGACGCCCGTTTACGAGGGTATGATCGTTGGTGAGAACCCAAAGAACGACGATATTGCGGTCAATCCCTGCAAGGAAAAGCACCTTACGGCTATTCGTAGCTCGGGTGCGGATGAAAAGCTCCTGCTTACTCCTCCCAAGATCTTCTCTCTTGAAGAAGCTATCGAGTTCATTCAGGACGATGAGCTTATCGAGGTAACTCCCAAGTCCATAAGACTCCGTAAAAAGATCCTTGATACGAGCACTCGTATGAAGGAAATGATGAAAGCTCGCAGAGCAGCGGAGAATAACTAAAAATAGAGCCCCCGAGGTAGTTTAAGCACTTTCTCGGGGGCTGAAATTATTATCTGAATCGGAGTTTAATTATCTATATATTCTCTCATATCAAATTGAGATAGCCAATCTTCTGACGGCTTTTCGGTAAATCCATACAAATTAACAGCAAAACACACACCATCATATTCACAATATAAAGTCACGTTGGAGGGTATTGAAGGAGAAGAACCCAAGGAATTGTCGTTCATATTCAAACGGTATGTTTCGTCGACAATAACTGTTCTATCATTGTCGGATATTTCGTATCTGATCTGCATCAATTCTCCTGCGGACGTTGAATAGGTGACCATTGTTTTATTATCTTCCGTTACAACGGTATCTTTAACGGTAATTGTGGTTTTGTCAAAGTAGTTTTCGTAATCTTTTTGGAAAATTATATCATAAAGAGACTGCGTATAGTAATGAATAAACCCAAAAATTTCGGTATCCGTAGACATACAAAACGAATAGCATTCGCTTTCCCAACATACACCGTCAATGGTGCATCCTGTCGGCATCGTGGGCTCATACAGGTTATCAAAATCGCAAATTAAAACACCGATATCATCTTTTTTAAACGACTTTGCAATAGTTAGTATCTGCCAATCTGAAAGTTTTCCTTGTGTCACGTTGTCTTTAAATTCCTTCAAAGTAGCGAATTCTAAACTCGCCAAACCGCATGGGCCACCACTTTCATATATAGATACATTATCAAACACAATGTAATGCTGTCCAGATTGCTCGATTATCGAATAATCATATAGATTCGTATCGTTATTGGGTGGAGTACTATTATTTGTATCACTGCTTTCATCGGTTACGTTGCTTTCATTGGTTGTAGTGTTTTCGCCCTCATCTGTTGTAGTGTTTTCGCTATCATAGGATGTTTCGGATCCTCTATCGCACGAAACAAGCAAGCATATACATAAAGAAATGCAAAGAGAGATGACAACAAATAAAAAACAATTTTTTTTCATAAGTACCTCCTGTTAGATTTTTTTAGAGAATTTATATTTTCATTGTAGACTACATAGTTTTCAAAGAGTTGCGAAAAAATTCAATATAACTTTACTTATATTACTATTTTACCATAATTATTCCAATTTGTCAACAATATTTCAAATGCACCCCGTTTCAAAGGACATATAAGTACAAAAGGGCTTCCGCAAATCTGCGGAAGCCCTTAAAATTATTACGTTTTATTCCGCGGAGGGAACAGTAACGTTTTTGAAATGCATTATAAGGCAAAGCTCGTTATTGTTTTGTGCGGAAACTGCCGCGAAGGTGATATTTACGGTCTGTCCTGCGTAAGCCGAAAGGTCAGCTTTAAATCCGCTTGCCTTATCGGGTGTGGTCTCGCCGCCCTGATAATTGCAGCTTGCCTTATACTCCGCGAATCCGCCGTGTCCCGTAGCACCCTCTGCAGCCGCAATCATTACATCGGATGCCTCGCCAAGTGCCTCTCTGTTGTAAAGGGTTGCGTTCTGCCAGGTAAGACCGCCGTCGAGCGAATAAACTATACCGTCAAAGCCGCCGTAGACCATAGTCCAACCCGAAAGCACTATGTGCTGAGCTCCGATATCAACGTTCTTCAGATCCAAAATATCTATGTTACCCTTAAGATTACTCGAGCCGCCTCGGTTATCATAAGCTCCGTTTCCGTCGCCAAAGCCGTTTATGAAGTCAATTCTCGAGATGTAGGGAGCTTTTGATGCTACCTTGCCCGATTCTGCCTTGATATATTCAACGTCTGTGTCCTCATCGATACTACCGCCGATGACCGTACCCGTTTCAACGTTATAGGAAGCCGCCAATCTTCTGTTCTGGCTAAGATCAGCTTGAGTTACGTAGTTGCTCTTGCTCTTAAACGTGTGCTCGAGCTTGCATATTTCCTCGATACTGTCAGACATTCCGATATATGCAATGTCTACGTAGCTTTCGGAAGAAGCAGGAGAATTGAACATATCAAATCTCAGATACTTTGCGGAATATTCGCCGTTACCGTCGAGCTTGAAGAAGGCAAGGTTAGCCGCTTCAACGTCTACTATCAGAAGATGCCATTTTCCGTCATTCTCTAAGGTGTATGCATACAAATTATCGCCTGTGCCGTCTGCTCCTGACTTGGACGTGCTTGTAAAGAACTGGAACTCCATTGTTTCGGTGTTGGTGGAGGGAACGCGGTATTTCAAGAAGATATACTGACCGGTTATTTCATTCGTAGCGTTGCGATATACGGTTGCAAAAGATTCTATATCTCTTCCGTTTGCGTAGA
>SVQL01000049.1 GCA_015065365.1 Oscillospiraceae bacterium
TTATATGTGTTTTTTAGCCGCGATTTGGCTCTCTGGCGTACTCCTGTACGCCTACGAGAACCAAATCACGACTTCTGCATCTAAATGAGACAGCCCCTGTTTTGTATTATATTTTATAATTTAGATTTCACATAAAGAAATTAAATATATCGTTCCGTTAATATCTGAAATTCCGGCTTGGTAATGTATGAAGCATAAGTGACTTTTCCTTCAAAACTTAATATTTTTTCAAAGCGATAGCACAAAACCGGTTGGCTTATATAGTCTAATACTTTCTCTCTCGGAATCCACAATACTTTTTCAGATTCCTCAGAGGTGCGACATTCACCGCTTTCCTCCATTATTTCTCGCAGTACACCGGTTTCTAAATCTTCTCCCTCCTCAATCTGTCCGCCCGTAGCATCGTAAGCGCGATGACGGGTTTTAATAATCAAAATATTACCTTCTTTATCACAAGTTTCGCCTTTGTATTACAAAGGCATAGGGGCAAAGCCCATACCCCTATTCTTCTGTATATAATTGATCGAATTTCCATTTCATAGGGTTCTCATAAATATACTTATATATTTCGTTATAGTCGTCTCGATTGCGTATAACGTGATCATAAAACGATCTCTGCCATATTTGCTTATCAAAGGATGGCAATTTTCCTTCCTTTACCATTTTAACATATTCTACAGTTGAATATCTTTTGAATGCTTGAACAATTTCCGAGACCGTAGGGGCGGATTCCATATCCGCCCGCGATATCGTAATGATCGCATGAAAATGATTTGGCATAACAACATATATCGGGGAATCAACTCCGTCATATTGTTGTATGGTTTCAAAAAAGGTTCTTTCAACCATTCGGGCGGATATGGAATCCGCCCCTACGGGTGAAAATAATATTTTTCGATCCTTCGTACATATTGTTATGAAATATGCTCCGGATGAGCTATAATTAAAATTTTGCAAGCGCAACCTTTTTCTTTGCGGCAATTCTCTTTCTTTATCCATTTATATCACCTACCCCATTATTACACAAATCGGCAGAGAAAACAAGTCCTCTGCCGAAGTTTTTGTGTCGCCTATTTCTCCGCTAAGAATGCAGAGAGAAGGCGCAGTCTTTTTATATCAGTTCTTCTTCTTTTTAAATACAAAGCACTTCTGGAGTACCCAGCTCACAGTAAAGAAAATCAGCTCCGTTATGATCTTGGCTACAAAATCGTTCATGTGGCATACGTTTATAAATACCCAAAGCAGCGCGGTGTTTCCTGCAAGAATGAATGCGGCAAGCAGAATGTATTTAATTGCAGCTTTGAAAATATTGCCCTTGCTCTTGAAAACGAACTCTCTGTTCAGGCAGAAGTTTACCGTTCCGCTTGCGACACGCGCAAGAACGTTTGCAGGCACGGGGGGCAGAGTAAGTATTGTAAAGAGTGTGAACAGGAGATAGTCAACCGCAAAGGAAATAAGAGATGCGGCGGAAAACTTGAATATTTCCTTATAGATTCTGAAGGAGTCCTTGAAGGGATTGAAATGAGAGGCAGAGTTATCGTTGATGTATATGGTCTGTATCTCGATCTCCTCCATGGTGATATGTCTGCGGGCAAATTCGAGAAGCACGCGCATTTCGTATTCGTAGCGGTCTCCCGTGACCTCAAGCATCTGCGGTATCATGGACGTGTGGAAGGCGCGGAGCCCCGTCTGAGTGTCGTGCACCTTGAGTCCGGTTGAGACGTGGTAAACGCATCTCGTAACGAAGTTTCCGAAGCGGCTGCGAAGCGGCACCTTACCGACGAGCTTTCGGCTGCCGAGAACAAGCGCATCAGGTCTTTCGTCAACTCTTTGGCAGAGTCTCAGCGCGTCCTCGACCTTATGCTGACCGTCGGCATCGATCGTAACGACAACTCCGCCCTCGGGGAAATGCTCCTTTATATATTCAAAGCCTGTCTTCATGGCATATCCTTTACCTCTGTTGGGCATATAGGATATGACCTTACCGTATTCGGATGCTATGCGGAATCGCTCGGCAAATTCTTCTCCGCTTCCGTCGTCAACGATAACTATTTCAAAATTAGCTTCCTTTACCTTGGGGAGCAGCTCGAGCATAAGCTCCTCAGGCTTATATGCAGGAATAAGCGCAATATATTTGCTCATAATAAACGTCCTTTCAAGAGTATACAATCATTATATCACAACGGTCTGTATTAGTCAACAAAATTCTTCTTTTTTGGGAATTTAAGGTTGTTGAAAATAAGCCTTCATAACACTTGCGACCACGTCGGAGGCATAATATCCGTGCTGTCCCTCCTCTATGACGCAGCTTACGACTATTTGAGGGCTTTCAAGCGGCGCAAATCCGCAGAAAAGCGCGTTGTCCTCTTGTCCGTCCTTTTCCGCCGTACCTGTCTTTCCGCCCGCCGTTACGGGAAGATTTTTGAAATAGCGGTTTACCTCGCTGTTTTCCGAAACGACGAGCGCCATGGAGTCTATAAGTGTTTTATAGGTTTCGGGGGAAAAGTCCACCGTGTCGGCTACGGTTGGTTTGTAGTCCGATATTACTTCCTTTGAATGGAAGCTTCTCTCCGAGTCGAATACGTGCGCGGTATAGCGCGTTCCGCCGTTTACGATGCTCGACATGTAAACGCTCAGTTGCATGGGCGTATACGCGTGGTCGGACTGCCCGATAGCCGCGGTTACATCCTCGAATTTAGTCCAAGTCTTGCCCTCGACAGTTCCGGCGACAGTGCCCTCGGGATCTGCAAGCTCAATGCCTGTGGGTACACCAAGACCAAGCCGCGCCGTGTAATCCGTGATATTTTTTACACCAAGCTTTTCACCGAGCGTATAGAAAAAGATGTTGCAGGATTCCTGAATTGCCGTATAAATGTTTACGCTTTCGTGAACGCCGTTACACTTGGGATTTCCGCTGTCAAAGCCCGTATAGGTTCCCGTACACTCGCAGGTGTACTTTGTGTCAGTAGCTCCCTTTTCAAGTGCGGCAAGCGCAACGCCTATTTTGTAGGTCGAGCCGGGGGCGTAAAGACCGCCGAGCGCGCGGTTGGAAAGAGGGCGATTTTCGTTCGTTGAGAGGGAATTATAGTATTCCGTTTCGCTGATTCGTGAGAGGTCGTAGGTAGGATAGGAAGCGATGGCGATGACCGCCCCCGTATTCGGGTCGATTGCGGTAAGCGCTCCCGCTTCGGCGCCGTCTATTTCGTCTATTCGCTTTTTGAGCGCGTCCTCGGCGGCAATTTGCACGGTTATGTCTATTGTCAAATAAACGTCGTTGCCGCTTATCGGTTCTTTTTCGTAGTACGTATTTATAACGCTTCCGTCATCGTCGTATTCGATTACCATGGTGCCGTCCTGCCCGTGCAGAATAGACTCGAACGCAAGCTCACAGCCCGATCTTCCGACGTATGCGTCCATAGGGTAGCCAAGAGAGCTGTAATATTCGGCGCTTTCTGCCGTTATCTTACCTACCTGACCGAGAATATGCGATGCATAACCCGGATAAAGATACTGACGCTCTGTAAAGGACGTAAAGGTAACGCCTGTTATATTTGTTTCGTTTATGGCGGCAATGAGCTCGTCCGTTACGTTTTCAGCTATGGTATAAGCTTGGAACTGTCCGAAATCAATTCTGTCCATTTCGTACCATAAGCGCATAAGCTCCATGACCTGCTTTGGAGTATACGTCTCGTCCGAAAGTCCGCATCGGTTTACGTAATATTCCGCAAGCTCCGTTGCCGAAATGTCCTCGGGTAGGTTTTTTCGCTCAAGAATCTTCAAAAGATAATAGCGCTCGTTTGACGAGGTATCCGAGACGGCTGACGAAAAGCGCACGTTGGGATATATTCCCTCTATGGGGAAATAATCGTCGGAAAGCTTGTCCTCCATTTCCGCGTCCTTTATTTTTTGGAGGACGGTGACGAGCTCGCCGTTTATTTCCGCAAAGGTGGAGGGCATAGCTCCGTATTCGTAGATTACGTTGTGACTCGTGGAATTTGCGACGAGCTTGACTCCGTTTTTGTCGTAGATCTCGCCGCGCACTCCCGAAACGGTGACCACTCTTTTGTTTTCGCCGCCGGGGACGTAGTCGGTCTGCGGTCCGCGTATCTGAAATACGGCAAGAAAGCCCGTAAACACAAGACAAATAAGAGCAAAAACTGATAGGAGGACAAAGGAGCGTATATTCAGATTTGGCTTTTTATACGGCATAGGAAATCCTCCTTTTTTATTTATCTTATAACCGAACCCGACAGAATAAGAGCAAACAACACAAGCGAAGCGATTATTCCGCTTGAGGTTATTATGCATTTGATCGCCTGCCCCTTGGGCGGGGGGATAGCTCCCTGACAAAGATAAAAGCTACGGCGCTTTTTTATGATGATTACGATTCCGAAAACGGCGGCAAGCGTCGTAAGAATCCAATACCAAAGAAATGCGATAAGGGGGAAGATATTTCCCGCGTGTACCGTAAAGCTTTCCGCAAGACCCTCAAGGTCTGCTTTTTTATATATTATCGGGGAGATAAATCCGCCGACAAAATTTATTGCCATGTGATAGAGTATTGTATAGCGGAGCTTTCCCGTTTTTACGTAAACAAACGAGAAAAAGCAACCGAGAGTAAATGCGTAAAACAGCTGATAAAAGTTTCCGTGAAGCAACGCAAAGCAGGCAGCGCTCAAAGCGACGGCGTATCCTTCGCCCAAGGGCAACAGTCTTTTGCACAGTATTCCTCTGAAAACGATTTCCTCAAGTATCGGGGCAATGACTACTACAAAAAGGAACGTGCCCCAAAGCGGTATTTTTGACACTACGGCTTCTATGGGGTTTTGCGTTTTTAGTCCCGTGTAGCTCTCGATGAGTGTCAGAATGAAACCGCTGACGTAGTTTCCGATCATCATAAGCGCCAAGCAGATGCAAAGCCCCTGCCACCAGTCGCGGAGCGGCATTTTTATCTTGTGGGGCGTCAGAGTTGGTAGCATGGAGAGGGGAATGAGGGCGATTGGCAGAGCTATTGCATAAAAAGCAATAGGAGACAGGGCTTGAGCGAACAACCAATGAGAATATACGTCGGGGGCAAGCTTGCTTACAACGCCTCCAATGATCGACACCGCCGCCGAGGATACCGCCGTAAATATGAAGGCAAACCACCCGAAAAGAGAAAAATATCTTTTTGCGTCACGCTCGGAAAGTCTGCCCGTCAACATATTTGCCTGAAAATTGATAGCCTTCATGCTTGCCTCCTATCCCCTTGAGCCTATTGGAAGCATACACAGCTTTATGAGAAAATATACGGGTAGGCAGAAAATAAACGTAGAAAGCATTTCGGGAAGGATTACCGAAAGCAGATATACGGGGGGTGGGAACGCTCCGAGAGATATCCAAAGGCTTATATAGGTGAATACCGCCCGCAGACATACCGTCGGGAGCATGACGGCAGAAAAGGAGAGAAGGCTCGGCATCATTTTTTCGGTGATAAATCCGAGCACTGCAACCGTCAGCAGATAAAAAACGGGAGACAGAGATGGGGGCGTTGCGCCGATCGCGTCAAGAAAATATCCCGCGCCGACGGCATATACCGCAGCCGTTTTTTTATTGTCGAGCATAATTATGGCGGCGATTGCTCCAAGAGTGATATCCGGCGTTGCTCCGAACGGCTTGAGTCTTGAGAAAAAGGAGCACTGAACGATACATACGAAGAAAGCAACCAGTCCGAAAATTATTATTCGGCGAAGTATCCTGAGCTTTTCTCCCGTAGGCGAAAACGAATTAAGCTTCACGTTACTTTTCCTCCGTATGTCCCACGTAGCCCGTGACAATCATCACGCTTCCAAGATTATGTATGCTTTTGAAATCGACTGCGGGCTCGACTGTGGCAATGAGCTGCCGCGTGGCTTCGTCCGCCTCGACGGATATGATCCTTCCGATCAGCAGACCGTCGGGATATATGTCGCCCGTGCCGCTTGTATATACTCTGTCACCGGGCTTTATGTCTGAATCGGGACTGTAATGCATTACGCATTTTCCGTCCGCGCGGAGCACGGAATCTCCCTCTACCGTACCGATAACGCCCGTGCGGTCGGTGTAAACACTTACCTTACTCGTCGATTCGATAATTCCCGCAACTCGGCACCAATCAAGCCCTACCTCGCTTACGTATCCGATAACGCCCTTTGCGCTTATTACGGGCATGTTCTTTTTAATTCCGTGGACGGTACCCTTATTGAGAGTCAGTACCGTGGAATAATTTCCCGCTTCAAAGGAAATTATGTCCGCGTCCGAAAGCTCAAAGTCGGGATTCTTTGTAGAGAGGTCTAAAAATTCGCGAAGCCACTCGTTTTCCTCGCGAAGCACCTCGTCCTCCGCCATCTGATTTTCCATTGATTCAATGGTGGCGCGCAGCTCCTCGTTTTCTTTTTGCAGAGCGTCGTAGTCGGCAAAGACCGAAACAAAACCGTCAATGGCCTCCGCAATTTTATTTCCGCAAAAGGCGAAGGGCTTTGCAACCGTCGCAAGACCGCTTCTGACTACGTCGACCTGACCGAATGCCGCAAGGACAGCGGGTACCAGAGCAAGCACGACGGCGAGGGCGGCGCAAATAATGAAAAGCTTGCTTTTTAAAAATTTTTTCATAGGTCAACCTCCGTCTCGCTTTTTTTTGCGCGTCCCTTTTTCTTTTTTTCGAGCTTTGGCAACGGCGCGGAGCACATTACTGTAACTCCGTCAAAGTCGGTTTCCTTTAAAAGCTTTTCCCAATCGCTCTCACTTCCCTCGAAAAATACCGTAACGCGCTCGGCGTGCTCTCCAAGGACGTCCTTTCCGATATGCTCAAGCGTAGCGGGAAGGTGAATAAACAGAACTTTAGAGTTCTTCTCGGAAGCAAACGCTCCGTCCTCGATTGAGGTAACGTCTGCCCACATAATGCGGTCGGGAACGAAAACGGTATCGCCGTCCTTGCAGTCCGCGCGTGTCACGTTTATGCCGCCGCGGACGTTCTTCAGTCGAAGTCCAAGAAGTGAATATGCGCGGCGCGGGGAAAGGAGAGCATAAAGCACTGCTCCCGTGACGGCAACAAGTATACCTACGGTAAGATTGAGGAGAATGGCAACGACAGCTCCGCCGACGCAAAGCGCAGCGCAGATTATTACAAGCGTAAGATAAAAATCCTCAAAACGCTTTAAACGAGTCAGATATTCGGTACCGTCCGTCATTTCTCCGTCATCCTTTCTTTTTAATTTGTTATCTTGATCTGTAACGAAGCAGATCTCCGAGTTGTTTTTCACTTTCAATTACTCTGGAAATTCCGATGCACACAGCCTCAAGGGGGCGTTTTGCCTGCGTAACCCGTATTCCGAGCCGCTCCTGCAAAAGGCGCGATATTCCGCGAAGCCTTGAGCCTCCGCCCGTCAGCATAATTCCGTAATCGTATATGTCCGCCGAAAGCTCGGGCGGAGTTGCCTCAAGCGTTCGCTTTATAGAGTCTATTATCTCTTCAAGTGGGTCCGCTATTGCCTCGCGTATCTCGCTTCCCGTAACGGTTACGGTGCAGCACATGCTGTTAAGCAAATTTCGTCCCGATACAGTGGCGCTTCCCAAATCAAAATCCTTATGCGCCGAGCCGCAGGCTATTTTTAACTCCTCGGCGGACGACGTACCTATGAGGGTGTGTCTGGTGTCCTTTAAGTAATCCACTATTGCGTCGTCAAAGTGATCGCCCGCAACTCGTACCGAGCTTGCGGTAACTATTCCGCCGTGACTTATTACGGCAACCTCCGTGGAGCCGCCGCCGATATCTACTATCATGCTTCCCTTGGCTGCGCCTACGCGAAGTCCCGTACCTATTGCGGCGGCAAGAGGCTCGTCTATAAGGGCTACGTTTCTTGCTCCCGCTTCAAATATTGCGTCCTCAAGGGCTCGGCGCTCAACCCCCGTTGCCTTGTGAGGGATACAGACGATAACGATGGGGCGCGAGAATATTGAAAAGGCGTTTGCGCGCTCAAGGAAGCCGCGGATCATTTTTGACGCAACGTCGCCATCCGTAATAACGCCGCCCTTAAGAGGTCGAGTCGCGGTAATTCCAACGGGAGTCTTGCCGAGCATATCCTTGGCTTTTGCGCCCAAGGCAACTATTTCACGGTCGTAGTCGCTGATCGCAACGACGGAGGGGGCGCGCAGAATTATATCGCCCTTGTGGCAAATGATGGTATTTGCCGTACCGAGGTCCATGCCGTATATTTTTGCCATGATATGCTCCTTTCCCTTAAAATTTGCTACGTAAAGGCTTTAAATCTCGTCGGGGTAGCAGCCGACAATGCTGTAAAACAGCTTTGACAGAAGATTTACGGGAAGCCCGACGACTCCGAAATAGCAGCCGTCAATGCCGCTTATCCATCTTGAAAAGCTACCTTGAATTCCGTAAGCTCCTGCCTTGTCGTTACATTCGCCCGATGCGATGTAAGAGTCTATTTGCCCGTCGGGTATCTCGTCAACGTGCACGTGTGTAAGACTGCAATCGGTGTAAATTTTCCCCTCGTGCACTACGGCTATTCCGGTCGCAACCTCGTGCGTGTTGCCCGAGAGCATACGCAGCATTCTTCGTGCGTCGCTCTCGTCGCGGGGCTTGCCGAGAATCTCTCCGTTGCAGGCGACCACGGTATCAGCGGCAATTATTATCGCGCCGTCAGCCTCGCCGCGCGCGATTAGCGCATCAAGCGCAGCCCTTGCCTTGCGTTTTGCCAGCTCGCGCGTAAGTGCGCAAGGATCGAGAATTGAGCTTGACTCGTCCGCATCTGCCGCGAGCACCGTAAAGCTCGCTCCCATATTGCCGAGAATTTCACGCCGCCGAGGAGAAGCCGAGGCGAGTATTATACGGTATTTACCTTTTTTGAAATCAGCAGCCATAATTTTTATATCCTAAAAAGAAGTGTTTTTTAATTTTGGCACTAAAATACCATTATCCAGTATAATTATAGCACAAGTCGCGATTTTTTTCAAGATTAAACCTAATTATTATATAAATTATTTTAATTTATATAAACAAAAAAGGGATACCTCTTTTGAGATATCCCGATAAATATTTAAATATAGTTTAATATAAGATTTATTTTCCGCCGAAATCAAAAGCAATAAACTCTTGCGAGCTGTTTATGAGCGCGTCCGCCATAGATGCTATGGCGGTCTGGCGGCTTTCGGTGTTGACGTCTTTCCAATATACGAGCTGAATTTGCGTCTCTTCGATTTTGTCGTGAGTGCTTTCAAAGCGTTCTTTTTCCTCGTTGTACTCGGACTTGCTTATTTTTTCGTTTGCGTACCAATATTCGCTGCCGTCAACTGCCTCTGCAAAAAGCTCGGAGTATTTAAAAAACTGTGTATCCAACGTATAGGTGAATAGATAATATTCGGTTTCGGGGCGTAGCGAGCCCTCGCCGACCGTAATATATCCTCCGTGTTGCGTTTCGTATACGCAAAGTGAAATTTTATCCCAATCCTCGTAATGCGGAGCGTCATAGTAATATAACTCCTCACCCGACGATATATCGAAAAAAACGGTACAAACGTTGCCCATTGAGCCGCCTGAGTATATTACCGCAAGCTCGGGAACACCGTCAAAATTGACGTCCATAAGTCCTGCGCCAAGGCACCCGTATTCGACCATCTCGTACGCGCCCGACGACGACAGAGTATTGATTATATCGGATCTCCAATAGCTCTTTGCACTTTGGGGTATGAAATCGTATAAGGGATCTCCGTCCACGGAGAGCAGCTTCTTTATTTTTTCGTATCCTACCGCGGCTTCGCTGAAATTTACGGCATTTTCAAAATCGAAGGCGGCGTCAATCGCGGCGTTATAGAGCTCTTCACTTGTGGGTATGTCCATTACCGAGTATTCGTAGCCAAGCTCATAGTCATCGCCGCTTGAGCTTATGACGTATTCTCGCATAAATGCGTAAAACGTTCGGGTAAAGCCGTTGCCGTCAAGCTTGTAGACGTCTGTGTAGACGTTTCCCATATTTCCGTTTTGATTTATGAAAAATCCGCTTCTTTCAACGTAGCTTGCGCCGCGAGTGCGCCTTACGTGCTGCTCGATAATGCTTCCGTTTTTATATGAGCAAACGGTATCGCCCTCTGCCTCGGACGTGCCTATTACGTAAAGCTCGGGAATGTCGTCGGCATCAACGTAGGCAAGGGAATAATAATAACTGAAATCGTTGCTGCTTTCGCGTTGTTCTATATAATCAAGATATGCGCTTTTCCATTCGGCTTCGGGTATTTCGGCAGACGTTTCCTTTTCGGTTTGTTCTTTCTTTGATTTGTCTTTGAAACCGTCTTGGTCTTTCTTTGGTATAAGGTCGCACGAGCAAAGCACCGAGACCGTTAAAATGAGGCACAGTATAAAGGTCAACGTTCTTTTAGTCATAATAAATTACCCTTTCGTCGTATTTCTTGAGTTGAGTATATCATATAAAAAAACAAGAGTCAATACGGTGGGGAAAACTTTTTTTAAAAGCTGCTTTTTTTACTTCGAGTGGTGAATTTTTCCTAAAAGCTCGAAAAATGAAGCTTTGTGTCGGTAGGACGGGCGTGGCGCAATTATTTTATCATAAGACTTGCGGACAGAGAATTTTTGTGGTATAATGAGCATAGATAAAATATTTTGATGAGGAAAATAATATGAAGAATTTTACTTTTTGGTCTCCTACCTACTTTTCTTTCGGAAAGGACGCGGAAAACGGCACGGGTAGCCTTGTAAAGCGCTTTGGCGGCAGTAAGGTGCTTATCCACTACGGCGGAGGCAGCGTTAAGCGTTCGGGACTTTTGGACAGAGTAAAGGCTTCCCTTGAAAAAGAGGGTGTTAAGTACGTTGAGCTTGGTGGAGTAATGCCAAATCCGAGAAGCGGTCTTGTGTATGAGGGCATTGAGCTTTGCCGCAAGGAGGGCGTTGATTTTGTATTGGCGGTAGGCGGCGGCAGCACGATAGACTCGGCAAAGGCAATCGCGGCGGGCGTGCTATACGACGGCGATTTTTGGGATTTTTACTGCGGTAAGCCGATGGAGAGTGCTCTGCCCGTGGGTACGGTGCTTACGATTTCAGCCGCGGGAAGCGAGGGAAGCGCCGATACCGTAATTACTCACGAGAACGGCATGCTCAAGCGCGGTGGCGGCGGTGACGCGGTGCGCCCCAAGTTCAGTATATTAAATCCCGCGCTTACGCAGACGCTGTCAGCGTATCAAACTGCGTGCGGAATTACCGATATTATGGCGCACCTGTACGAGCGTTATCTCACCAACACAAAGGAGGTTGAGGTGACGGATAGAATGATAGAGGCACTTCTTCTCACTATGGTGCACGAGGGACCTCGTGTCATAGCCAACCCCGATAACTACGAGGCTCGCGCGAATATCATGTGGGCGGGTATGATGGCGCACAATCAGAGCTGCGGAGTTGGTCGCTCGCAGGACTGGGCAAGTCACAACCTTGAGCATGAGCTTTCCGCGCTTTACGACTGCGCTCACGGAGCAGGTCTTGCGGTCGTTATGCCGGCTGTTTTCACTTACAATATGAATCACGACGTTATGCGCTTTGCTCAGGTGGCCGTTCGAGTATGGGGCTGTCAGATGGACTTTGAGCACCCCGAAATTACCGCCAAGGCGGGTATTGAGGCGTTCCGCCGCTTCCTTATCTCTATCGGTATGCCTAAGAATTTTGAGGAGCTTGGCGCGAAGGAAGAGGATATTCCTTATATGGTTAAGACGCTTTGCTACGGCAACGGAAGAAAGGGAACTGTGGGCGGATTTGTTTCCCTCAATGAAGATGACTGCACTCAAATTTACCGAATGATGGTATAAGATTATTAAAACATAGGAGCAACGTTATGAAAGCAACTCTCCAGAGGGTTCGCGGAGGACTTGACGCGACGGTCGTTATCGTTCATGACGACGGCGATCTTGCAACCTGCCGTTATCTACTCTCCGAATACGAGAAAAACGGACTTTCGGGCACGATTGCCATGATTGCGAAGCGCATTATCAATATGCCGAGCGACGAGCTTAATCCTGAGGCGATTGCAGCGTGGCAGACACTTCTTGATAGCGGCAGATTTTCAATTTCCTGTCATTCACGGACGCACGTTTTCTGGGGACTCACCGACAAGGACGAGGAAGGGCTGATGGACGACGGCGGAGATGGCAAGCCCTACCACTGCGAGGCGGGGCGTATTACGAGAGAGGTACATGACGCGGGCGAGCTGCTTCGCGCAGCCTTTCCGAGCCAGCGCGTTCGCACTTTCGTAAAACCCGGGTTTGGGAAACATAAGAACGGTATTCAGATAAGCGACACGGCATACGAAATTATCAAGCGCAACTACATTGCCATGAGAAATACGGGTGGTGGCGTCGAAAGCATACCGCCGCGCGATCCATACAATATCCGCAGCTATATGGTGCGGGAGGGAGAGTATGCCGAGGAATGGATAGCGTATACAGAGCAGGCGATCGCTGAGCACGGTATGATAGTTTATCTTTTTCACAAGATTGAAGATAGCGCAAGTGGGATAACAGTCGCAAGGTCAGAGGCTTCTCGGCTGTTTGCGCATATCGGCAAGCGACTCGCAGAAGGGAAAATATACGTAACGAGCTTTGAGGAGGCGGCGCTCTACGGAGAGGAGCTTCGCACAGCGAAGCTGACTCTTACCGAGGATATCGGCACGGCTACACTTGCGCTTGAAACTGGACTTGATCCCGATGTTTACGACGTGCCGCTGACCGTACGCCTTGACGGCGTAGACGGAGAGCTTTGCACCGAGGACGGACGCTCCGTTATAAAACGAAATGAAGCATATTTTGTCGAGCTTCGCCCCGGCGAAAATATCAGATTGATTTTGAATTGAATAGCTTTAAGAACGCAAATCGGGAGGCTATCAGCCTCCCGTCGTTTTATTTTATTAGGTTAGCGCCTGTTAAGAAAATCAAAGCAGATTTTCCGCTTCAATAAGCCTGATCAAGGCATCAGCCATAGAAGCGAAACCGAGGTCTGTCGGGTGGCAATTATCCACCGTGCCCTCATTGCCGCAAAGCTCCGTAAGATCGTCTCCGTTCAGAAAATATACGTTGCGGTCTCCTCTCGCCCTTGCGTTTTCATACGTCGCTTTTATTATTTTCATTCTGCGGTTATCGCTCTCCGTGCGGTTGAGCTTATGCAAGGGGCGCGACATCATAATTATCGGCAAGGACGGATTTGCCTCTCTTATCGCGAGAAACATTTTTTCGTGAGTTGCCTTGAGATAGTCAGTCGTTGGCGCGTTATGGTCGTAATCATACACGAAAAGACCCATATCAAGCCCTTTTATATACTCTGCTATCGTATCCTCCGCGCGAGCATTGCCCGAAAATCCGAGGTTTACGTAATCCGCATTAAATCTTCTCGATACGTGTGCCTGATAGCAGGTTCCCGGGCGCGAGGCGCATCCGCCCTGGGTGATAGAAGAACCGTAATACACTATCGGCTTTTCGTTTGAATAGCTTTCGGGGGCTTCTATCTCGGCGTTTTCGTCAAGCCCTATATATAGCTCATTTACAGAGCTGTAAAGAGGGAAGTTTATAGTTATATCCCTCATACTTGGCTCGCCCAAGTTGATAATTGACTCATGCTCATTTTTGGGATCGACCGTGGGTATAAAGGTGTTTACGTAGCGAGTCCCCTCGTAAAGATCAAATCCTACCGAGCCGCAAAAGGCAAAATGCGGCATTCTACCGAGAGTGGAATATTTTACCGATATAGCAACGTACGGGCTGTTAGTCTTGAAGCGTACTCTGCCGCCTGCCGTATTGTAGTTAAGGCGTTTTACTCCTTCGCTTGTGCTCTCCGCCACGCTTATCGGTATTCTGTGAAATACGCCGTCGGAGATCATCAGTCCGTGGATAACGAACGGCGCGCTTTTCGCATCGTAAAATTTTATTCCTTGCTTATCGATAGTCGAGCCGACCTTAAAATTCTTGTCAATAGAAGCTATGTCACTCATTTTGTGTTACCTTTCGTTTTGTTGGTATAATGCCATTTTTCACTTTGATGATTTAATTATATCATAAAGCCGAATGATTTGCAAGGATAAAATTAAGCTTGTAGGGACAGGCGTCCTCGACTGTCCGTTTTTTACGACCTCATTTCCGCAACCAAAGCAAAAAGGACACCTGTTGGTGTCCTTTTCGTTGTGTTGTACCGCCAATTTAGATGCCACCCTGAAAAAGTCAATAAAATCAAGGGTTTTCAACTTTTGAGGCGGCTTCATGTGCATCCAAAATAGATGCCAATTGTTTTTTGCCATACAAACACGGACTTGCCTGTCCTTTTTTTCTATATTTTGCAGGAATCTTTTTATTAACAAACAAATCTCGTATGTTTTCTTCGGCTTTTTCACCCGTGAATTCAACTCGTCCACTTTCACCATGGTGGTAGTGCCACTCATGTACTTTATACACTTCATAAACAATTCCACCCGTAACAGAGAGGACATATTGATACTTTTGTGCCTCTGACAGGTTTACACGCCAAGAGGAACGCGTTGCTTCATAGCGACCTCCTCTTTGATCAACCATACAGCATTGTGTAGAGAATGTCCACTCGTTGCTCGAGTTCTTTGATTTTTTCTTCCATCTTC
>SVQL01000050.1 GCA_015065365.1 Oscillospiraceae bacterium
ATCCCTCCAACTTCGAGTTGGTAAGGTCACTTGCAGACTACAAGTTTGATAGGTCGGAGGTGTACGCACAGTAATGTGTTTAGCTGACCGATACTAATAGACCGAGGGCTTGAACCTTTACGGTTCAGCTGTTTACAATTTAGAATACTTGAGTTTCGATTCCTACTCCATTTGCTTTATTCGGTTTTCAACGGACATAACTTATTACAAAAGGACAACTTGCGTTGTCCTTTTTGCTTTTTGGAGGAAGTATGTACAAGGCGATACTGTTTGATCTTGACGGCACGCTGCTGCCTATGGATATGGAAGTTTTTACAAAGGCTTATATGAAAGGTATAAGCGCAAAATTCGTTGCGATGGGCATACCGCTGCCTGCCTTTGTTGACACGCTCTGGAAGGGTGTCGGCGCGATGATAAGAAACGACGGAAAGGAAACTAACTCCGTTGTTTTCTGGGAGTGCTTCAGAGTTGCGTTTGGCGGTGACGTTAAGGCTTATGAAAGAGAGGCAAGTCCTTTTTACGATAACGAATTCAACGAGCTCAAGAAGCTGACCTCGCCTAATCCGTCGGCTATTAAGGCGGTTGAGCTTGCTCGCCGAAACGGCAGAAGAGTCGTGCTTGCAACTAATCCTATTTTTCCGCATAACGGTCAAGTTACGAGAATGAGCTGGGTGGGACTTAAGGAATCGGATTTTGACTTTATTACCGATTGCGAGAGCGACAGCTTTTGTAAGCCGAACCCCATGTATTACTTATCGATCTGCGAGCGACTTGGAGTTAAGCCCGAGGAATGTCTTATGATAGGCAACGACGAGAGTGATGATATGAAGGGTGCGTCGCGCGCGGGAATGGACTGCTTTTTGGTTACCGATTGCCTCATTCCTTGCAAGGATTTCGAATGGCAGGGTGAGCGGGGAAGCTTTAAGGATTTGATCAAAAAGCTGGAATCGCTTTAATTTGTTGCAGAAATAATTTGTGTAAGAATAATTTTACACAAGTTATTTCTGCTTTTCTGTTTTATTGGATATACTACTTTTATACGGAGGGTTTAAGTATGTGTACTGCGGTTTCTATAAATTTTGACGGTCTTTATTTTGGAAGGACGATGGATATTGAATTTGATTTTGACGGGCGGATCGTTACAGCGCCTCGTAGGTTTTTATTTTGCGAAAAAAATGCGGAAGGATTATCCGATCACTATGCCGTTACGGGTATGGCGCATGTGGTGGATGGCTATCCGCTTTTTGCCGATGCTTTTAACGAGGCGGGGCTTTGCATGGCGGCGCTCAGCTTTCCAGAGACGGCAAAGTATTTTGATACGTGCTCTGACTTTTCGGTAAATCTATCGCCATTCGAGCTTATTCCTCACATTCTTGGAAAATGCGCGAATGTCGCAGAGGCACGCGAACAGCTCGGAAAAATAAGGCTGGTAAATATTCCTTTTTCAAAGGACGTTCCGAATACGCCGCTTCATTGGATAGTGGTAGACAAAAGCGGGAGTATTGCGGTGGAGCCGACGGAAAAGGGACTTGCTATATACGAGAATAAAAGCGGTGTTCTTACAAATGAGCCCCCCTTTCCATTCCATGAAAAAAATATAATGCAGTATTCTCACTTGACGGCAAACAGCATTTACGATAATGGCTTGGGTTATGGCACGGGCGCAGTTGGTCTGAGTGGGGATTGGTCTTCGCCGTCGCGATTTGTTAAGGCGGATTTTTTGCGGCGGAATATAGAGATTAGCCGCAGCGCGACGCAGAGTGAGTGTGTAGATTGCTTTTTTTCGCTTCTCGGAGCGGTTTCCGTGCCCCGCGGAGCGGTAAGAGCAAGCAACGGGAAACCGCACTTCACGCAGTATTCATGCTGTATGGACGTGCAGAACGGAATTTATTACTGTAAGACCTACGGAAAAGTATCTGTTTCGGTGTATCCCGTGAGTAAAAGGCTCACGGAAGGATTCGATTTGAATTGACACGGACTTGACACGGCACTTGAAATATGATATAATCAACTGAACTATAATTTTGAGGTGGTATTATGTCAAGAATATATGGCTGCGCGGACGAGCTTATAGGAAAAACTCCGTTGCTGCGTCTGTCACGTATAGAAAAAGCCCTGGGACTTGATGCGTCAATTATTGCAAAGCTTGAATATTTTAATCCCGCGGGATCGGTTAAGGACAGAGCGGCGAAGGCAATGCTCGACGCGGCTGAGGAAAGAGGAGAGCTTGTGGAGGGCTCAGTGATTATTGAGCCGACCTCGGGAAACACGGGTATCGGTCTTTGCAGCGTTGCGGCGACGAGAGGATACAAGGTTATTATCGTTATGCCCGATTCCATGTCCGAGGAGCGCTGTAAGCTTATGAGGGCATACGGGGCGGAGCTTGTGCTGACGGACGGCACGCTCGGAATGGCAGGCGCTATTGCAAGAGCCGAGGAGCTTGCAAGGGAGATACACAATAGCTTTATCCCAAATCAGTTTGAAAACGCCGACAATGCGCGCGCGCATTTTCTTACGACGGGTCCTGAGATATGGGAGGATACGGACGGAGAGGTGGATATTTTCGTTGCGGGAGTCGGCACGGGCGGAACGGTTACGGGAGTCGGCGAGTATCTGAAATCCAAGAAGCGTGACGTGCGTATAGTGGCAGTTGAGCCGCAGAGCTCACCGTTTTTATCCGAGGGCAGAGCGGGTGCTCACAAGCTTCAGGGAATAGGCGCGGGGTTTGTGCCGAAGGTTTTGAAAAGGGAAATTTACGACGAGATTATAACGGTTGGTGACGGTGAGGCTATGGAGCTTGCGCGAGCAGTAGGCACGAGTGAGGGTGTGCTTGTGGGAATATCCTCGGGCGCGGCGCTCGCGGCGGCAGTTAAGCTTGCAAGGAGAGAGGAAAATCGCGGTAAGAGCATCGTAGTATTGCTACCCGATACGGGCGACCGATATCTCTCAACAGAGCTTTTTGACATATAAGAGGTGACTTATGTTAGAATACGAAATACATTCGGTTGAGGAGAGTCAGCTTTCCGACTGCCTTAAGACGTTGCACGCCGCATTCGGAGAGAGCGCGAAGATATACGGATATACGCGAGAGACGTATCCGTCGAGCGGAGCATTTATAACGCTTCAGGATTTGGCAGAAGCCAAGAAAAGGGGCGTACATATGTATGCGGCTTACGTTGACGGAATAGTCGCAGGATACGTTCAGCTTGAAAAGCTTGAGGCGGGAGCTTATGCGTTCCGCCGCTTTGCGGTGCTTCCGCAGTATCAGAAGCTCGGCATTGGCAGAGCACTCGTCTCTCACTGCCGCGCACGCGCGGAGCTATACGGCGGAAAGAAGCTGACGCTTATTATGATAAATCAAAATCAGCGGCTAAAGGATTTTTACGTCAGCAACGGATTCCGTGTTGTTCGCGTTGCGAAGGACGAGTCCTATCCGTTTGAGTATGCGGTTATGGAGCTTGAGCTTTAAATTTGTATCGTTCGCACGCTTTATTTATATAAAAAAGGTCGAGTCGCCCTTTGTGACTCGACCTTTTTTCGCGGTTGCATTATTTCAATTTGGTATTATTCCTTCGAGTGAGAAAGCTCGTATTTTGTAAGAAGAAGGGAAACGGTAAAGCCTGCGATCAAAAGAACCGCGCCGATTATTATAACCGCGACGGGCAGGGAATTTGATGCGCCCCACTCAAGATATAATTCGTACATATCGGTGTTTACGAACATAGATGCAATAGAGCCGAAGGAAAGCCCCGTTACCGCAAAGAACGCGGTATGCTTATGCTTTGAAAGTATTGATGAGAAAAGCTTTGACATCGAGATAAGACCTACGATAAAGCCTATTCCAAGACAAGCGTAGAGCAGCACAACTATGGGGTTTCCGAAAATATATTCGGAGTGCAGGCTGTTGAGTATGGGCTTGAACTGTCCGAATGCCATGAGAATTGCCGTTGCGCTGAGTCCGGGTACAATTTGTGTGATTGATACGACAAAGCCCAAAGGCAGATATGCCGCAAAGAGCCACCATGGGAAGCTCGTAAAGCTTGCGGCAGACTCGCTCTCGGCAGACGAAAGAACTATGGATACTACACCGATAGCAAGAGGTATCATGAATCCGATTATCAATAAAATAACGCGAAGGGGAGTTATCTTAGCTCCCTTTATTTCTTTTGTTATAGCGGGGACTGCTCCGAGCATAAGACCAACGAACAGGCAGATAAGCTGGAACAGGTACATCTCAAAAACGCTTTGTATTACAAGGAATCCCGCCGCAAATCCGATAACTACGCCGAGGCCTATCGGCAAAAGAAACGCGAAGCATCGCTTGAAATCAGCGAGAATATTTCCGATAGCGTAAAGCATGCCCGTATAAAGTCCGAAAATTATTGCGATAGTGGAGCCACTGATACCGGGCACTATTACGGCAAGACCTATAAATATACCCAGAATAAAAGCGATTATAAAGCTTTTTGTTGAATGCTTTTTAATTACGGATATTTCATTGTCGGTAGAATTTTTTTTGATATTCATTATTACTTACCCTTTATTTTAGTTTTATAGCTCGGTTACTGTATCTTCAATAGAACGGGATTCAAAATGGAGAGGAAGTGGAGCTGCGTCGTCTGCCGGATAACCTATGGGCATAAGCGCCGTAACAGTTACGTTTTGTGGCAAGTCAAGCGCTCTTTTTACGTCGTCGGGATTGAAATATGCTACCCAACACGTGCCAAGGCCGAGCTCGGTTGCCGCAAGCATCATGTGCGTGCCTACAATAGCGGCGTCGGTCTCTCCCGAATGAATACCCTCTGCGAGCTTGTTTTGCCAGCAGCGGTCGCTGTCGTAGCAGAGCACGAGAACGGTGGGTGCGCCGAAGGTGAAGCGGCAAACTGACGCAAGCGCCCGTTTGCTCTCGTCGGAGCTTGCTACGAATATTCTTTGCGGCTGGAAATTCCTTGCGGTCGGGGCGCATAGCCCCGCCGCAAGCACCGAGTCAAGCTTTTCCTTTTCTATCGGCTCGTCTTTGTACGAGCGAACAGAATATCTGTTTTTGATAAGGTTTGAAAAATTCATACGTTCTCCTTTATTATTCGCCGAACGAGCAATACATATAAGCTTGGACGAAGCCGTCGTGAGTAGGCGTGAGGAATTTGAGTCTGTACGTTCCCGCGCCGTAGCTTTCGTTCTCGGAAAGCGCTGTGCCGTCCTCTCTTTGAACGGTAGCGCCGTCAGCGGGGTAGCCCTTTGCAAGCACGCCGTGAAGCAGCTCCTTCTCTATTTCCTCATAGGTGTATGAGCTCTTTTTGAGGTCGCTTTGCGTCCACTCCGCAAGCTTTATGCCGTAGTTGATTACGAGGCTTTCGCCGTCAAGCCGTACGATGACGTCCATGTAATCCGACTCGATAGTGCCCTCATCTGCTGAATAGAATGCAACCGAGGTCATTTCGGTGACTCTTATGCCCTCGTCGGCGGTTGCTATGTATGCAACGACTACGTACTCACCCTCGCTGAAATATTCAGGAACTGTCAGGTAAGCCTCAGAAGTCATTGAAACCCCAAACGAGCCCTTGCCCGTGTATTCAACGGGGTTGCTCACGCTCTGCTCGAAGGGAACTACGTTTACCTTACTGATGCTTCCGTCCGCGAGCTTCAGCGCAAGACCGAGTCGGATTTCGTATAGCATACCGACTTCAAGCAGAGAGGTATCTCTTATTTCAAGAGAAATGCCGCTTGACGTTATAACTCCGTTTGCATAAGAGTTGCTTCCCATGTGCTTGGAGGATATGGCGGTGAGCTCCTCTTTTGCGGATATTTTAGAGCCGAGGGTTATGCTGTCCGCATCCTTGTATTCGTCGTAAATAGCGTATACCTCGTCGTATCTTTCTTCAAGAACGGAGATTGCCGCGGCGGTATTTTCAATAGAATTGAGCTTGTAGCCGTTGAAGGTGGTGTAATCCCCAAAGTCCTCGCTCATAAGCTGCGCGTAACCGTAAAGCTGAAGGAGTGTTTCGGTGTTTGCGTAGAGAGATACACCTTGCGAGTTGAGATAATTCAGAAGCTTGGCGTAGCCCTCGGAGAAGCTGTCGGCATCGACCTCGAACACAAGCTCTCCGACGTAGCAGTCACCGTGATATTCGGGACTGTACGAAACCTCTGCCTCAACGAAGCCTATTTCGTCGTTAATTTTGGTAAGAGGCGCGAGATGCGTGCCGTTTGAAAGCTGTGCCCCCGCGATATAGTTGTTTTCGTGTACCATGTGAACGATACCGGAGCCGCCGTATTCCTCGCTGTATACCTTGGCTACGTTCTCTGCGCCCGTAACCGTTACTTTGTCAAGACCGGAAAGGATATTTGACAAATGGACAGAAATAAGCATAGGCTCTTTTTCATTGCCAAGAACGTTGTGCCAGCTGCTTGGGGCAGTGCTGATAGCATCTCTTTCCTCGTTAGGAAGGAAGAAATCAAAGTTATTGCCTACTGAGGTCGTTCCGTCTGTATTAAGAGTTACAGTGCCGCCGTAAGCAAGCCCGTCTTTAACGACACCCATGTCGAAGAATACTCCGTAATCACGAAGGTCGAATCGATTCATAGTCCAATATCCAAGTGCTTTATCCGCGATAAAGTAATCGTTGAAGCCGCCGGAATTTTGATACATATATTCGTATCTCTCGCCGGGAATACACTTGTTTACTATGTTTCCCGTTGTTCCGTCGTCGTAGGACATAAACGAGTACATCTCGTAGATGTTTTTGCCCGACTCGTCGGTGTAGCGGATGCTGACGTGAACGTCACTCCAATCGCCTATCTCAATGACGATATCCGAGCTTTCGGTAACGACGAGCATTATTTTTCTGCCGGTAAGAGCATTGACACTTACCCATTTTCCCGTAACGCCAACGTCCTTTTTGAGCGTTGCAATAGTTTGTGCAAACTCAACTGCGTCATTGTCTATCGGATCAATGAATTGCGTGTAGCTGTCTTTGAGGTCGGAATACGCGCCGAATTCCGACCAAGTTACCTTATCAGAGGTAAAGTCGCAGGAAAGCCTTGAGATGGTATTTGCGTTGGTAGAGCCAAGGCTTGAATACGTAATTCCCGAATCGGGAGCAGAGAGCAGATTGAAGCCGAGTGAACTCCAGACGTCTGCCTTCTGACCTATGAGATTTTCGTCAAGACGCTCGCGCGCAAGAAGAATTTTTGCGCCCTCCGTGCCCTTTGCGCTGCCGCCGAACAAAAAGCCGCAGCCTGAAAAAATTACCGTCATTGACGAAAGCAGACACAGACAAAGCACGATAGCAATAAGTTTTTTGAGAGTTTTTTTCATATTTTTACCTCCGTTTTGGATTTATATTTTCAAGGATTTACCGCGGGCGGTGCGTCTTTCTATTGCGCTCATAACGCGCGGGCGGTTATACCTTTGTACTACTATAAATTGAGAATCGAATAATATTGCGGCAATCGCCGATATGAGAAATATCGGGAGTTTTCCCCATAAGAGGGAAAACAGGAGAGTGGTAAGCGAGATGATTACGTTTATCCAATGGTCAGTTTCCGATTTGCACATAGTATTTGCGATTTCGGGGAGAGTGTGGTTTTTTACATCGTATGCGCCTGGGTCGTAGGTAAGCACCTTTTCCTTCCACTTTCGTACCCGTAGGAGCTTATATATTCTTTTTTCAAAGGGAAGCTCACGGAAAAAGCGTTGATTTCTGTGTATTTTAAAAAGCTTTGTTACGTTTCCCATGATAATTCGCAGCCATAGGTGATACATAACCGTAAATGCTGTTACTCCCGTCCACAGTGAAACGGCATTTCTAAAAAAATTACCGTAATACAGAATAAAGCATACGAGTGATATTACAAGCGTCGCGCCAATCACGCAGTACATAAAAATAGCCGAGCCGCTTTTTTTCTTTTTTTGTCTCTTTTGCTCTTTGTTGAGTTGCATATTGACTCCTTAAGTACGCAGATTTTTAGTCATCGGAACGTGAGGGTGATTTTTCTCGCGTGCGATGGCATCTTTGATTTCGGAATATTTCTCGAAGTATACAAGCTTATGAACGTGATATCTTTTTGTAAATCCCTCAATTAGTTCGAGGTTATGTTCTATACAACGGCGCTTTAAATCATTAGTTACACCGATATACATTACGGTATCGGTTTTGTTTGTAAGTATATAAACGTAATACATGCACTTTCCTGCGTAATTATCAGATTATATAAAGGCTATAAATAAAAGATGAGCTTATTCAATTTTTTCTTCTTCAAATA
Organism: Oscillospiraceae bacterium; assembly: GCA_015065365.1. GTDB lineage: Bacteria > Bacillota > Clostridia > Oscillospirales > CAG-272 > HGM12713. Next base: position 8,266 of record SVQL01000050.1, read on the forward strand.
CAGATTTAAAGCCAAGCTCATTTTTACTGTTAAGGCTTTCTTGGGGCAAGTATTTACGCATTTTAAGCAACGAATACACGATTGGTTAGTTATTCCGTAATCTATTGCGCTGCTTGAACAGACTTCCTTACAAGTATTGCAGCCGTCGCAATTTGCCCCCCTTTTTATTTTCAATCCCAGCCAGCTTCTCCATTTTGGGAAAATATTTGCCAAGGGATTTTTGTATAGCGACGGTAGTTTTACAGGTGTGGGATTTTTCACCTTGTTTACAATCGAGGCGAGCTTCTCATAATCAGAAAAGCGTGAATCGTATTCAATATAAGAGTGTTTTGTAGGTACGTATGCTGCTGCTACTATGGTTTTACCATGCTTTTTTTGAATTTCGTAAAGTACGTTCCCATGACACATTTTTCCGTATGTTGCAATAGCGGTGAGATTTTCTACCGTAATCTTATTTAAAAATTTCTTTACCGCTTCGGGTATATTCTGGCAGTGAACGGGAAATACGAGCACAAGGCTTTGATAGCTGAGAGTGCCGCTTTTTTCAATATTTATGAGGGGGAACCCCAGTTCATTTGAAAAATATTCTGCAATTAGCCTGCTTTCGTCGGTATTTGAATAATATGCTACGGCATTCATTTGAAATAATCCTTCATAATTTCACATTCGGGTATTTCGTCAAGAGAAAAGCCGAGAGACGCTTTCAGCTCTGCTATCGCGTTCTCGCGAGACAGATTTTTGCTTCTGCTTGCAATAGAAATTTCAAGCGCACTGAATGGTATCATGCTGCTTCTCATGTGATAAAATCTTACGAATTGGGAGTGCTCCTTGCATTTTTCAATTTTACAGCTCGTATGAAGAGCCTTGTTCTGTTCGTCGGGTGCAACCCAACCGCACTCTTGTATAATCGTATCCTTTGTTTTGCTCCAATTGTAAGCACCGCCGCATATCTCGTCAAAGTCAACCTGCACGAAAGCGGGAATATTTCCCGACCGAGAGGACGCGCGAATCGCTTTTTTGAGCGGTTCTAATATTTCGGGAGCTTCCTTTATAGACTCGCAAATATTGTAAACAAGGGGATTTGAGTATCCTGCGAGGTTCTTTATTTTGTTATCTCCGTACGCCAGTTGCTTCATGGTAGCGAGGGTGTGGAACTGTCCTTTTTTCAGCGGGGGATGGAGTGACAATACCCGTCCTACGTTAAAAAGAAAATTCAAAGCCTTGTTTTCCGCAAATGAGTAAGCGGCTTTTGGTGCCATGTGATTGAAATAAAGCCCCAGCATTTGTGCGGGCTCGTTTCCCACTACGAAATAAGGTACTTTGTTTATAACTAGCTCGGGATAAAACAGCACGTATGCGAGAGAGGGACACGCGCAGGTGTTCTCGCTTAAGGAATGCAGCTTGCGGTATATTTTCTTTAAGTCGTTGTTTGACACTCTTCGGCTTATAAATTCTACCGAATCAAGCTTGGATTTTGCGTTTTCAATGCTTTTTTTCGCGCACTCGGACATATAGGGGATTTCCCAAGTAAGTGCCAACACGCGTAGATTTAATACCTTTGAGAGGTAATAGAGAAGATATGTAGAGTCCTTTCCTCCTGTATAGAACACGGCAACGTCAAAGCGAGATTTTTTTGATTTTGGGAAGGAGTTCATGATAGGAACGATGCTCTTTAGGTTTTTTGTCTGCTCGGCAGACTGACATATAGGGCATTTTCCGTTCGAATCGAATTCAAGACCGGGAATCATAAAATCGTTTGCTACGCACGTTTTACAAAATCTCGCTTCGTCAATAGATGAGGGGATTGCTTTTTTGTTCTCGGCTTTGACTATCTGGACGCCGACGAGTGTTCCGAGAGTATCGACCTCCGAAGCGGTCAGCTCGCAAGGCAATTTTTCTATAATTCTTTTTTGGCGTTTTGAAAGGTTGATGCTGTTTTTAAACAGGTAAGGTTGATTTCGTAAGCCGTAGTATTTTAAAAAATTGTTTTCAAGCTGCCATCTGCTTTGTATGTCGTACATGTTTTTATCTCCTAGGGTTGTCTTGTTAGCGACACGACACTTTCGACGTGTCCTGTTCTCGGAAACATATCAACGGGTTGAACCGCGCCTATGTCATACCCCATTTCTCTGAACCAAACGCAGTCGCGCGCAAGTGTGGTTGCATCGCAGGAAACGTATACCACCTTGGGAACTCCAAGCTCCGCAAGACACTCGACAAGCTCTCGCGTGCTGCCCTTTCTTGGGGGATCAATTACGACTACGTCGGGGCACTTTCCGCCCGTCGCGTTAAGTACCGTTTGCGGTTTTGAAGCATCACCGCAGAAAAATTTTGCGTTGGTAATGCCGTTGTACTCCGCATTTTGCTTTGCGCATTCAACCGCACCCCCTACTATTTCAATTCCAATGAGCTCGCGGACGGAAGCCGCCATCGATAGACCAATTGTGCCCGTACCGCAGTAAAGATCGGCTAAAAGCTCCCCGCCCGAAAGCGCGGCAGAGTCTCTTGCGAGTGAGTAAAGAAGCTCCGCGCCACGACGGTTGACCTGATAAAAGGAGTCGGGAGAGATGCGAAAGCGAAGTCCGCAGAGTATATCCTCAATATACGCGTTGCCGTAAAGCGTTCTGTATTTCTTGCCGAGCACGACGTTGGTGTTTTCTGTATTCTCATTAAGCATTACGCTTACTACGTTGGGAAAACGGCGGGTTATTTCCTCTGTAAATTGCTTTTCGCAGGGAAGTGACCATCCGTTTACTACCATGCAAAGCATTATTTCGTCGGTTGCCTCTGCTATTCTAAGATAAATATGGCGTAAGTCGCCCTTGCCGCTTATCTCGTTGTAAGCGGTAATTCCAAGCTTGTCGCAAAGAGCGCAGACCTCTTTGGTAATATCCGCAAAGATAGGGTTTTGTATTGAGCAATTATCTACGGGTATGACGGTATGCGTTTTTGATGCGTAAAATCCCGAGCGTATGCCGCTTTTGGTTTTTATTACGGGATACTGCGCCTTGTTGCGGTAGCCGCCCGTCTGCATCGTGCTCACTACGTCGAGCACCTCTACGTCCGAAAGCCCAACCTTGTCGAATGCCGCGCGGACGTGATTTTTCTTCACAGTCAGCTCGTGCCCGTAGCTTACGTGTCTGTATACGCAACCGCCGCATGAAAGGGGAGCGGTACAAAACTCGTCGCGCTCGCGGTGTGAGGACGGGCAGAGAACAGCATCAAGCCGTCCTACCGCGTAGCTTTTGTTGTCCTTTATTATACTTGCGCGTACACGGTCACCCGTGACTGCGCCCTTGACGAACACGACCTTGCCGTCAGCGCGTCCGACGCCACAGCCCAGGTTGTTTATATCCGTTACGTCAAACTCTAAAATATCGCCTTTTTTCATAATGCTTATGAAATATAAAATTTCTTTCCGTCCTCAAGACGAAGCGCACCAAGACTTTCTCCAAATGCCGCGCCGCAGTCGATGAGTATTCCATATTCTCCTCGGTAGATCTTTCCGTTCTCCGCGCCGTCAACGGTGTACGTGGGCACGTGTCCCGCAACTACCGTCGCATCGTCAAAATACTGTCTGTCAGGGTCGATAGGCTCTGAAATAAAGTCCTCGGGCATGTAGTCCTCAAGAGGGGTGTCGGGGTCAAAATCGGCAATGCCTGCGTGAACGAGAATAAATTTTTTGCCCTTCACGTCGGCTTCCTCGTAAAGCGACATTTCCGCAAGATAGTCAAGCACGCCCTCTCTCATTTCCTCGTCAAGCGTGCGGAAGCCCTCGATGGTTTTCTGACCGCCGTCCTGCATCCATTCCGCCATCTCGGAGAGCGCGTCGGGGTCGGGCGTCTCACCGCCGAGCATTTTGTTAAGCTCGGTAAGAAGTCTGTACGCCTTGTAATCTCTGTCTCCGAGAATCGGAATGACGTTATATCTCATGCTGAGGTCGCAAAGAAGCTCGATAGGCTCCTCGCCATGGTCAACGATATCTCCGAGAACGTACATAACGTCATCGTCGCAAAACTGTATTTCCTTAAGAAGCTTCTTGAATTTGTCGAAGCAGCCGTGTATATCCGAAACAACGTAAGTCATAGTGCTTTTTCCTCCGTTTATATAAGCTTTATTTTGTTGCTGTGATAGATGTCGCAATCGATTTGAGGATCCGCCTCGCGTATCATTTCAACCAGAGCGGTGCATACGGGGTTTTCCGTATAAAAATGTCCCGCTTCAATGAGGTTTATTCCCATGTCGGGAGCGTCCGTCATTGCGTGGTATCCCAGTCTGCCACTGATATACGTGTCAGCACCTGCGGCAATCGCCGCATAAATGTCGTCACCGCCCTCGCCGCCAAGCACCGCTACGCGGCGGCACACCTTGCCACACTCTGAAAGCAGTACTCCGTCAGCACCAAGCAGCTCCTTTGCCAAGCGAGCCAATTCCTCTGCTGTCATTGGGGTAGGCAGATCTCCGACGCGGCCTATGTCGCACTCTCCAAACGCGCTTACGTTCTCAAGCGAGAGAAGCGCGCAAAGGCAGTCGTTAACACCGCCGTCAAGCGCGTCAAGGCGCGTGTGGAAGGAGAAAACGGAAATGCCGTGCTTTATCAGCTTTACCGCCTTTTCTGCAACGTAGCTTTCGTCGTTTATTGATTTAAGTCCCTTGAATATAAAGGGGTGGTGAGAAACGATAACGTCGTATTTTCCCTCTATTGCCGCATCTACGACCGAGTCGGTTACGTCAAGCGCGATGAGCGCGCGGCGAACGTCCCTCTCGCCGTCGGGACAGCACATAAGTCCGTCGTTGTCCCATTCGCAGGAAAGCTCGGCGGATATTTTCTCATTAAGAATTTTATAAAGCTCTTTTACTGTCATAAATAGCTCCTTGAATTTTCAAAGTACCTTTTTAATTTCGTCTATAAGTCTTTGCTCGTCGTCGGCAGATGCGCCTGCGCTCGTCTTGCCGCCTACGCGGCGAGTAAGAACGGCGATATGGTGCTCTGCAAGACGGGTAAGCTCGGGGGCTTTGCGGCGGATATTTATTTTTCCAAGCAATAGCTCTGCGTCGGTATAAATATCATGCGCGCCCGTATATTCAGCCGCGATCAGTTGATAAATTTTGTCGTCCTCGACGGCAATCGACTCGTCAACGATGGTATATCCCTCTGCCGAGAGATACGCGCGCAGAATTTCCGCATGAGTCATGGGCTGTAAGCACAGACGTATTCCGCCGCTCTTAGTCCACGGCGCGGCAGAAAGTATTTTAACTATCAGCTCGCCGCCCATGCCGAGAATTGAAATATCGGTAGGGGAAAAGCGCTCAATGCCGCAAAGTCCGTCGCAGTGGCAAAGTGAAATTTTATTTTCAAGTGAATATTTTTTTATATTTTCTTCTGCTCTCTCAATAGGACCCCTATTTACGTCGGAAGCCACCGCTCCGCGTATGTGCCCACCAAGGAAAAGCGCGATAGGCAAATAGGCGTGGTCGGTGCCGACGTCCGCCAAAAACGCGCCCTCACGGATAAAGGTGGCGGCGTGGGCAAGACGGGGGGAGAGAAGTGTAGTTTCTATCATAATACGTTCTCCGAAAAATAACAGCGGGGAAGTCGCGATACGAGATCCCCGCTGCATTTATTTTCTTACTTTTCAGATGCAAGAAATGCATTGATCTCTGCTATGAGCTTGTCAGCGTCAGTTCCGTGAACTGCGCATGCGTCAGCTATAGACTCACCGCGCGCGGAAGGACAGCCAAGACAATGCATACCGATTGCGAAGAAGAACTGTGCCGTGCCGGGGTTGTGATCAAGTACGTCACCGATTATGGAGTCTTTTGTTACCAGCATAATTTACCTCCTTATAAAAACTATTCTATATATATTATAAAGGTTATTCTTCCCTTTGTCAACAATTAAATTCTTATATTATAGATATTTATTATATTATACAAGTCAAGATAGCAATTTTATTGCTTCTTAGCATCTCGTTTATACTTTAGGGGCTGTCACATTTGGCAAGACCGAAAAAGTCCGATAATAAATAAAAAAACACCCATTTACATTGAAGTTTTGTAAATGAGACAGTAATATGTGGAGATTCTACGACCACCGTATATTTAAATTGACGTCTTTTGTAACGGCGGCAGCAAGCCACCGCCCTACGTGTAAACAGAGTCTTGCGCAATAAAATTTTATTTGTGCGTTAAATATGTTTTTTGCGGACAGTCGAGGACGCCTGTCCCTACAAAGGAGCACACCTGCAATACCCAAGTATTGGGGCTGTTCTTTGCTTTTAATTTTGATTTTAAATTCAATT
>SVQL01000051.1 GCA_015065365.1 Oscillospiraceae bacterium
ACCCGCTTGTATTATAACATAGAAGGTGCTTTTTGTTCAACGGCAAAAGCCTCTACTGAACCACCTGCTTAGCAGGTGGTTTTCTATAACCAAAAACACGGGCGTTTTAATACGCCCGTGTTAATTTATTGATATTTATATCCGTAAACGTAAGAGCCCGTTGTCAGCTTGCCAAATAAATATTTCACGCTTGCAGACTCCGTCATTATGTATATTATGCCGTCCTTATAAATAATTTCCTCGGACATTGGCGGTGCTTCGACTGTTTCTATAAGAGAAGCCGAATCGAGATATTTAAGAGGAACGGAGTGCTCGCCGAAGGTATACATCTCCGTTTTTTCGGTAGCTTTCGATAAATCGTAAATATAGAGATGGCTCTTTGCAAGTCCGTAGGACGTTGACAAAATCATTTTGCCGTCCTCGGTTAGCGTCGCGCCCTGAACGAGCCCTGTGGTAGAATAAACCAACGAGGGTCCGTTACTTGAGGGTAAGCACGTTTCAACGTCTATCGTATATACCGCCATAACTGCTGTGTTACCGTCTCCTGCGGGCGTAGTCATTCTTTGCTCGGCGGGAGTTTCGTAATTTCCTGCGCGGTAAAACGAGCCTACGTAAAGATTGCCCTCGTTTATAAAGCAATAAGCGGGATCGAGCGGTGTGTTGAAAACGTCCTTTTGAGTAGCCTTGCCGTCACCGTCAGTTACGTCAGCATAAGAAAATATATCAAGACCCGTAGCGCCCGTTACGAAAACGTTATCTCCGTAAACCGCTATTCCACCCGTATGACCGTCATAAAGACTGCCGTCGGCTTTTGATAGCTCAATGCTCTCGGCTCTCCCACCGTCATTGGGGATTATATAGATACGAGATGCCTTGCCGTCGTTCATATATCCGCACGATAGACGAACGTCTTCACCCTTTACACAGCAGTAGCCCTGCGGAACGTAGCCCGACCAAAGTCCGGGTATTTTTCCGTGAATTTCGGCATTTGAGTAAAAATCGGCAAACATGATTTTTTCACCGATTGAAAATGCTGAAAATACCGTAACCACGAGTAGGAAAACGGCAATAACGAAGATGAGAATCGCCTTAAGTATTTTCTTTTTCATTTTAATTCCTTTTACTTTCTGTCCGTATTTTTGAGAAGCCTCAAGAGCTCGTAGATATTCTTAACGGGGACTATCTCTATGCCTTTAACGGAAGAAGCCGCCTTAGCATTATGCGCGGGAACGATAGCCTTGGTAAATCCGAGTCTCGCTGCTTCCTTAACGCGCAGCTCGATATTCGCAATTCCGCGGCATTCGCCAGAAAGTCCTATTTCTCCGATTGCGATGAGCGAGTCGGGAATAACGGTATCGGTAAGCGATGAGATGAGCGCAAGCGCGATTGCAAGGTCGGAGGCGGGCTCGTCTATCTGCATACCGCCGATGACGTTAAGATACACGTCGTGGCTGGAGTAGCGGAGTCCAAGTCGCTTTTCAAGCACTGCAAGAATGAGATACGTTCTGTTATAATCAATTCCGTTCGAGGTGCGGCGCGGAGCAGGGAAGGTGGTCTGTGTAACGAGTGCCTGAATTTCCGCAACTATCGGGCGCGTGCCCTCCATGGTACATACGGCGCAGTTACCCGATGCATCCGTAGGACGGTCTGCGAGCAGCATTTCCGATGGATTTTCGATTTGGGAAAGCCCCGTATCCGTCATTTCAAAAACGCCTATTTCGTTAGTCGAGCCGTAACGGTTTTTGTTGGCGCGTATAATTCTGTAAGTTTGCTTTTTGTCACCCTCGAAATTCAGCACGGCATCGACCATATGCTCAAGGACCTTGGGGCCCGCGATGCTGCCCTCCTTGTTGATGTGTCCGACGAGAATGACGGAAATGCCTTCGCTTTTCGCTTTGGCGATAAACGCCATAGCGACCTCCTTTACGTTGGTTACACTGCCGGGTGCGGAGTTTATCTTTTCCGAATACATTGTCTGAACGGAATCGGCTATAATAACGTCGGGTTTTATTTTTGCCGCCTCGGAGAGAATATTTTCAATGTTGGTTTCGGTAAGTATATAAAGATTGTCACCCTTTACGGAGAGACGCTGGGCACGAAGCTTCAGCTGGGAGGTAGACTCCTCGCCCGATACGTAAAGAACGTTTTTAGTTTTACCGAGATAGTCGCATATCTGGAGCAAAAGCGTTGATTTTCCTATGCCAGGTTCTCCCGACAAAAGCACGACTGAGCCCGCCACAAGCCCTCCACCGAGCACTCTGTCAAGCTCGGATATTCCCGTGGTTGAGCGGATATATTCCTCAAAGGAAAGGTCTGAAAATTTAGATGCCTTATTATTTCCCGAATTGATTACAGACGTTCGTCTTTGAAGCGCGGACACCTCCGGAGCACTTGACACGACGTCTTCAATAAAGCTGTTCCAAGAGCCGCAACGAGGACATTTTCCCAGCCACTTGGGGCTTTCGTATTCACATTCGGAGCATATATAAACTGTTTTAATTCCTTTCATTGGCGCATCCTTCTTTTTATATTTCGACACTATTATACTATACTTTCAGAAAAAAATCAAGTAGACTCGGTGGGATTGTTTTGCATACTCTCAAAATAATTTAAAACTGCGCCGCTGATAACCAGAGAAAGCTTGCTTTGATATTCTTTATCCGTAAGTAAAGCGCACTCCTCCGGATTGGAAAGAAAGCCGCACTCGACAAGCACTGCGGGGTGCTTAATTTTATTCATGATGTACACGTTTTTGCCAATGGGCTTTATCTGTCTTTTATTATCGGGCTGCAGATTTTTGACGGTAAGTGCTTGAATTTCTTTCGCAATTCTCGAGGATTCGGACGAAAGCTCTGAGTAATAAACCTGCAAGCCGTGATATTTTTTTTGAGGAAATGAATTCATATGTATACTTATGAAAATCGCGTCGTCGTATTCCTCTGCTATTGCGATGCGCGCCGCCGCATCCTGTGCCTTTTTGTGCCCATTATAGTTGCTGTTTCTGTCGTAAAGCAGTACGTCCTCGGTGCGCGTAAGACGCGTATTCACTCCCATGGATCTAAGCATCTCGTCAATTTCAAAAGCTATGGAGAGATTAAGATGCTTCTCAAGCGTGCCGTCCTCACCGACAGCACCCCCATCCTCGCCACCGTGTCCCGCATCTATGATGACTGTCGGAAAGCTTGCGTATTTTGAGGGCGGTTGCGTATTTTCGTTACTTTCGTTGTCGCTGTTATTATGCAAATTGTCGCAGCCTCCGTCTGCAATCGAGATCACCAAGATACACAAAACCGTGAGATAAATAACGATGCTTCTTTTTATTGAAGTTCGATCAAGCATTTTTGCCTCCTAAATGTAAAAAATAAGGCTTTTTTGGTGGATTACTACTATATTACTAGAGGTATTCTATTGACAAGATGCGAGTAAAATGTTATACTATATTTGAGTGTTTAGATATATTGATATTTGGAGATAGATATGAAAAACATCAGAAAAATGCTGGTTATCGACGGCAACAGTATTCTTAACAGAGCATATTACGGAATTCGTCCTCTTACTAACAAAAACGGACTTTATACGCACGCCGTTTACGGCATGATAAATATTATATCAAGACAGGTCGACTCCGTTCGCCCCGATTACTGCGTGGTTGCCTTTGATCTTAAAGCGCCAACCTTTAGGCATAAGATGTACGACGGCTACAAAGCAAACAGAAAGGGCATGCCCGAGGAGCTGGCCGTTCAGCTTCCGTATGCCAAGGAGTGCATGAAGGCTCTCGGATACAGAGTCCTTACCTGCGAAGGCTACGAGGCTGACGATATTCTCGGTACGCTTTCGCGAAGCGCGGCGGAGGCTGGAGTGCACGCATATATTCTGACGGGTGACCGCGATTCACTTCAGCTCATTAACGATAACGTAAGCGTTCTTCTTGTCAAGACCAAGGAAACGCTTGAATATACGGAAGGAGTATTCTTTGATAATTACGGTGTTACGCCCGATGTATTCGTCGACGTAAAGGCACTCATGGGAGATTCCTCTGATAATATTCCAGGTGTTGCGGGCATAGGAGAAAAAACGGCGCTCAAGCTTATTGCCGATTACGGCAATATGGATGCGCTTTACGAAAAGCTTGCCGAGCTGCCGCTGTCCGCATCCGTCAAGCAGAAGCTGACGGCGGGTAAGGACATGGCATATTTGTCAAAGGCGCTTGCAACCATTGACACGAACGCTCCCGTCGACACCTCGCTTGATGCGAGCGAATATAAGGGCGCGGACAAGAAGGCTCTTTACAGTCTGTTTACAGAGCTTGAGTTCTTTGCATTTATCAAGAGATTCGGACTTGAAGGTATGGGCAGTGCAGAGGACACCTGCGCTCTTTCCAAGGCGGATAATGGGGATAAGGCAGAGGAGAAAGCGGAAGAAATAAGCGAGGGGATTGCTGAATATTTTTTCGGTAAGACGGTGGCGCTTTGCCTTGGCGACGGAGCAGTATATATTTCCGATGGCAAAAAATATGCGAGTATTTCCGAAAGCGACGGAGCTGTTTTCTCTTTGCTTGCTAATATACGCATCGTTTGTCACGATTACAAAGAGATATACAAGCATTTTTCCGCGGCGGGTATAAAAATCGGGGAATGCGAGTTTGACACGATGCTTGCGGCTTACGTGCTCAATTCGGGCAGAAGTAAATATTTGTTTGATGACGTTGCGTCGGTTTATCTCGGCACGGCTGAAACGAAGGGGAACGCTGCACAGCGAGTATTTGCGCTTTACGTAGCTCTCTCAAAGGAAATTGAGATAGAAAAGGCACACGAGCTGTTATACGGAATTGAGATTCCGCTTGCCAAGGTGCTTGCGGATATGGAGCTTGCGGGCTTTCGCATTGACGTTGCGGGAATAGAGAGATACGGCTGCGAGCTTATGCAGATGGCACAGGAGCTTAAAGAGCGTGTTTACAGTCAGGCAGGGGAGGAATTTAATATAAATTCTCCCAAGCAGCTTGGGGAGGTACTCTTTGAGAAGATGGGGCTTCCCGCGCCCAAAAAGACCAAAACCGGCTATGCAACCGATGCGGAAACACTTGGAAAGCTTGCATCAAAGTACAATATAATTGCAGATATTCTTGAATACAGACACGTTACAAAGCTCAAGTCCACATACGCTGAGGGACTCGTTAAGGCAGCTGACGCGGAGGGAAGAATACACAGTCTCTTTAACCAGACGGGAACTGCAACGGGCAGACTTTCGTCGGCAGAGCCAAATCTACAAAATATTCCCGTAAAAACCGAAATGGGAAAGCGCTTCCGTAAATATTTTATTCCCAAAAACGACGATTATGTTATAATAGACGCGGATTACTCACAAATAGAGCTTCGCTTACTTGCCCATATATCGGGTGACGAAAATATGAAAAACGCATTTTTAAACGGAGAGGATATTCATACGGCAACTGCGGCTACCGTTTTTGGAGTATCTGCCGAGCAGGTTACGCCGGAGCTTCGTAAACGCGCAAAGGCGGTAAATTTCGGAATAGTTTACGGTATCGGCGAGCATTCGCTTTCGGAGGACCTCGGAATATCGAGAAATGAGGCGAAGCTTTATATTGAGAGCTACCTTGCGGGATATCCAAAGGTATCGGAGTATCTTGACGGGATAAAAATAAAGGCGCGTGAGGACGGCTACGTTACGACTGAATTCGGCAGAAGACGGTATATTCCGGAGCTTTCCGCATCAAATAAAAACGTTCAGAAATTCGGCGAGCGAGTTGCGATGAACAGCCCCATTCAGGGAACTGCGGCGGATATTATAAAAATAGCCATGATCCGCGTTGCAGACCGTCTTCGAGAAGCGGACGTTGATGCGACACTTATATTGCAGGTACACGATGAGCTGTTGATAGAATGTCGAAGAACGCAGGCTGAGGATGTAAAAAAAATCTTGGTGGATTGTATGGAAGGCGCCGCTGATTTCTCGGTTCCGCTTGACGTAGAGGCGAATATTGGCGATACGTGGTACGACGCAAAATAAAAAAGCAATTTTTTCGAAAATATTGAAAAAATCTATGGACTTTTTGGGAGAAATGTTGTATAATATATTTTATGATGTGTAAAAGTATGTATTTTTTGACATGACTATACATTAATCCCTGAGTCGGACTCACATTGGAGGCAAAAATGAAGATAGGAACTATTGCACAAATGCTCAACGCAAAGGTCCTTTGCGGGGAAGATAAGCTTGACGGAAGCGTGCACTCCGCTTGCGGGTGCGACATGATGAGTGACGTTCTGGCTTTCGTTAAGGATCAGGCGGTGCTCTTGACGGGGCTCTGCAATCCACAGGTCGTAAGAACCGCAGTTATGATGGATATGCGTTGCATTGTTTTCGTAAGAGGAAAAATGCCCCCCGCTGACGTCGTATCTCTCGCAGACGAAGCAGGAATAGTCGTTTTGGCTACCAACGAAAGAATGTATACCGCTTGCGGAAAGCTCTATAAAAACGGACTTGAGGGTGGGGAGATCATAGATGGATGAGTGTGTAAACTTCCACTTTGACATCGACGGCGATAATTTTACCTCTGCGGGCGAGGCTTCCGTAAGAATCAAGAAGCATTTGCGCGAGATGGGCTTTTCTCCCGAAACCATTCGCAGAGTGTCAGTCGCGATGTACGAGGGCGAGATAAATATGGTAATACACGCAAACGGCGGCAGTGCCGACGTAGATGTGTACGTTGACCGAATAGAAATAAAGCTTATGGATAACGGTCCCGGTATTTCGGATATCGGTCTTGCTATGCAGGAGGGTTATTCAACGGCTCCCGATAATATCCGTTCGCTCGGATTTGGAGCGGGAATGGGACTTCCCAATATGAAAAGATATACCGACAACATGAAAATCGAATCTGAGGTTGGAAAGGGTACTACGATCTATATGACCGTAAACGTCTGACCTGAAAAGAGGTAATAATGTTGAATTACAAGCATTCTGTTACACTTGATATATCCAAGTGCAAGGGATGTACCAACTGTATCAAAAGATGTCCTACCGAGGCAATACGCGTCCGCGACGGGCACGCTATAATCAAGGAGGACAAATGCATAGATTGCGGTGAATGTATCCGTGTTTGTCCGTATCAGGCTAAAAAGGCAACGTACGACAAATTCGAGGATTTTGCCCACTATAAATACAAGATAGCTCTGCCTGCTCCTGCGCTTTACGGTCAGTTTGAGGATCTTGATGACGTTGATTATATATTGACGGCGCTTCTTGAATGCGGCTTTGACGCAGTGTTCGAGGTATCGCGCGCAGCAGAGATAATAACGGAATATACCATTCGCTATCTTAAACGCGAGGGTATTCAAAAGCCCGTATTAAGCTCTGCGTGTCCTGCTATCGTAAGGCTTGTTGCTTTGCGTTTCCCTTATCTTGTGGAAAATCTTTTGCCGATAGTGCCGCCTATTGAATATGCGGCGATGCTCGCAAGAAAAGAGGCGAAGGCTGCACACCCCGAGCTTACGGACGATGATATTTGCGTTCTGTTTCTGTCGCCCTGTCCTGCGAAAATAAGTTACGTTAAAAATCCGCTTGGCGTGAGCGAGAGTGCCGTGAACGGTGCGTTGGCAATCAATGACTTTTACTTTAAGCTTCGCTCAAAAATAAAGGATATTAAAAATCCGCTTTCTTTGTTCCAAACGGGAATAATAGGGCTCAATTGGGCGGGTACCGGAGGTGAGGCGACCTCGCTTCGCTCTGACAAATACCTTGCGGCGGACGGAATAGAGAACTGTATTAACGTTCTTGAACAGATAGACAACGGAACGATACATAATCTTGAATTTATCGAGCTTAATGCTTGCAGCGGGGGATGCGTCGGCGGAACGCTCAACGTGGAAAATCCTTACGTTGCCAAGGCAAGAATACGCTCGCTGAGAAAGTATCTTCCTATATCTCGAAACTACCCCACGGGAGAGGAAGCACTTCCTGCCGATCTCATGCTTGACGAGGCGGACAACATTCTTATAAATGCACAGAGTAACCCTCTGTCCGAGGACAGACTTACGGCAATTGCAAAAATGTCCGCGGTTGAAAAAATATATAAATGTTTGCCGCATCTTGATTGCGGCTCGTGCGGCGCGCCCAACTGTCACGCGCTGGCGGAGGATATAATAAGAGGAGAGGCGGACGAATCCGACTGCCTGATAAGACTCCGCGACACGTTTGGTAAACAGTAATTTCGGAGGTTTTTATGACTGTACGGGAATTCTCACTTGAGCTTGGCTTTGAGGTCTTGTGTATGCCCGAGCCCGACCGTGAGGTTACGGGAGGGTATGCAGGCGACCTTTTGAGCTGGGTAATGGGACGGGCAAATGCGGGAGACGCTTGGGTGACCATAATGTCGAACGTAAACATCGTCGCCGTTGCGACGCTTGCCGATCCCGCGTGTATAATTTTGTCCGAGGGGGTTAAGCCCGACGGCGGAGTTATAGAGAAGGCGCAGAGTGTTGGTGTGAACGTTCTTTCTGCGAAGGACGATACGTTTGCCGTTTGCGCCCAAATTGCCTGCGCGATATGACACCGTACTACTACGACTTGCATATTCATTCTTGTCTGTCGCCTTGCGCAGACGATGATATGACACCGAATAATATAGCGGGAATGGCGGCGCTCAAGGGCTTACAGATATTGGCACTTACCGACCATAATTCCTGCAAAAACTGTCCCGCATTTTTTTCGGCGTGCAAAAGGCAGGGGATAATTCCTGTGGCAGGAATGGAGCTTTCTACTGCCGAGGATGTTCACCTCGTTTGCCTTTTTGAAAACATTGAGGACGCTATGCGCTTCGATGTAGAAATAGAAAAGCATCTTATGTCGGTTGACAACCGTCCCGAAATTTTCGGTAATCAGCTTGTGCTTGACGGTGACGATGATATAATAGGGGAGGAGAGCAAGCTGCTTATATCGGCGACCGACCTTTGGATGGGAGATGCCGTCGAGCTTGCTAAAAGCTTTGGCGCACACGTTCACCCCGCTCACGTTGACAGAGAATCCAACGGAATTATATCCGTGCTTGGGGATATCCCGACAGATTACGGATTTGGCTGCTTTGAGCTGAACGATGCTGCAAGCCTTGAAAAAATCAACGGTGAGTACCCCATAAGCAAGACTATGAAGCACGTCGTTTCGTCGGATGCGCATCATTTGTGGGATATAAGCGAGGCAGATAATTCCGTCATGCTTGACGACGAGCCGTACAGCTCTGCGCTCGTAAGAAAAAGACTGTTTGAATATCTCGACGGTCAAAACTAAATTAGCATTTATTTTAAAAATAAATAAAATAAAAACGGAGGAATTTTTCGTTATGAAAAAGAATTTGACCACAGTAATGTTCCGTGGAACAAAGGCTCAGGAAGAGCAGCTTATCGCTGTTATTGAGAAGTACCGCGGAACAAAGGGCGCATTGATGCCTGTACTGCAGGAGGCTCAGGAAATCTACGGATACCTGCCTATCGAGGTGCAGAAGATCATTGCTGTAAGAATGGGAGTTTCCCTTGAGGAAGTATACGGCGTGTCTACTTTCTACTCTCAGTTTGTTCTCAATCCCAAGGGCGAGGTTTCTATCGCCGTTTGCTTGGGAACTGCATGCTACGTAAAGGGTAGCGGAGACCTTCTTGACAAGATCACACAGGTGCTCGGACTTCCCTCGGGCTCAACTACTCCCGACGGAAAGTACTCGCTTGAAGCAACAAGATGTATCGGCGCTTGCGGACTTGCTCCCGTGCTTACCGTTAACAACGAGGTTTACGGAAAGCTTGGCGTAAACGATATCGAAGGTATACTTGCAAAGTATAAATAATTTTACATATGAAGGAACTGTCACTTAATATTCTTGACGTTGCAAAGAATTCAGTAACTGCAGGGGCAAGTAACGTGCTTATTTCGCTCGTTACCGCTGCTGACGGATGGCTTACTCTGACTATCAAGGACGACGGCTGCGGTATGACTGATGAGGTAGTGAGAAACGTTACCGACCCGTTTTATACCACACGTACGACTCGAAAGGTCGGTCTTGGATTGCCACTTCTTAAGCTTGCTGCGGAGCAGACGGGAGGAGCTCTTGAGATTTGCTCGTCTACCGATGATGAGCTTCATGGAACGACGCTCAGAGCCACGTTTGATACGAAAAGCATCGACTTTATGCCGATCGGAGATATAGTATCAACCGTGTGCATACTGATTGCGGGCAGTCCCGAGATTGATTTTGTTTTCGAGGACGTTACCCAGATGCGGAGTGTCAGAATTGATACCAAGGAGCTTCGCGAGGTGCTTGGAGAAGGGATTTCTCTTGCAGAGCCCGAGGTGCAGTCTTGGATGTCGGAATATCTTAAGGAACAGTACGAATAGTGTAAAAAATAAATTGTTATAAATAAATTCGGAGGAATTATTATGAAATCTTTGGCTGAACTCGCTGCAATCAGAGAAAGAATGCAGGACAAGGTAGCTATCCGTGAGGGATCTGCCGCAACTCGCGTAGTTGTTGGAATGGCAACCTGCGGAATCGCTGCAGGAGCAAGACCCGTGCTTAACGCTTTCGTTGAAGGCGTTGCAAGCGCAAATCTTTCCGATAAGGTAACCGTAACTCAGACGGGCTGTATCGGAATTTGTCAGTACGAGCCCGTAGTTGAGATCTACGAGGAAGGTAAGGAAAAGGTCACTTACGTAAAGCTTGACGCAGAGAAAGCAAGCGAGATCGTTGAAAAACACCTCAAGGGCGGAAAAGTAGTTGAGGAATACACTATCGGTGCTCTTGGCAACTGATTTTGACTAAACGAAAGGAAAAGTAAAATGATTAGAACACATGTTTTGATTTGCGGCGGTACGGGTTGTACGTCTTCCAACAGTCTTAAGATTCAGGAAGCGATGAACGCCGAGCTTATCGCTCGCGGACTTCAGGACGAGGTTAAGGTCGTGCTCACAGGATGCTTCGGTCTTTGCGCTCTCGGTCCTGTTATGATAGTTTATCCCGAGGGAACGTTTTATAGCTGCGTAAAGCCTGAGG
Organism: Oscillospiraceae bacterium; assembly: GCA_015065365.1. Lineage (GTDB taxonomy): Bacteria > Bacillota > Clostridia > Oscillospirales > CAG-272 > HGM12713. Next base: position 11,054 of record SVQL01000051.1, read on the forward strand.
ACGTACCCGAGATCGTAGAGGAGCATTTCCTTAAGGGACGCCCCGTTGAAAGACTCGTATATCACGAGGCAAACGACAAGGACGTTCACCACGCAACCTCTCTTTCCGAAACTGCATTCTATAAGAAGCAGAAGAGAATTGCTCTGCGCAACTGCGGTGTTATCAACCCCGAGAACATTGACGAGTACATCGCAATGGACGGTTATCAGGCACTCGGTAAGGTTTTGACGGAGATGACTCCCGACGACGTTATCCAGACCATACTTGACTCCGGACTCCGTGGACGCGGAGGCGGTGGATTCCCCACGGGACTTAAGTGGAAATTCGCTTCGGGCAACAGAGGAAACGTAAAGAAGTACGTTGCTTGTAACGCAGACGAGGGCGACCCCGGTGCGTTCATGGACCGTTCTATCCTTGAGGGTGACCCCCATGCAGTTCTCGAGGCTATGGCTATCGCGGGATATGCAATCGGCGCTGACGAAGGATTTATCTACGTTCGTGCAGAGTATCCTATCGCAGTTCATCGCCTTGAGGTTGCTATCAAGCAGGCCCGTGAGTACGGCTTGCTCGGTAAGGATATTTTCGGAACGGGCTTCAACTTTGACATTGAGCTCCGTTTCGGTGCAGGAGCGTTCGTATGTGGCGAGGAAACCGCTCTTATGACCTCTATTGAGGGTAATCGCGGCGAGCCCCGTCCCCGTCCTCCTTTCCCCGCGGTAAAGGGACTTTTCGGACAGCCTACCGTTCTTAATAACGTTGAGACCTATGCAAATATTACCCAGATCATTCTTAACGGACCTGCTTGGTTTGCATCTATGGGAACAGAGAAGTCCAAGGGTACTAAGGTATTCGCTCTCGGAGGCAAGATTACAAACACGGGACTTGTTGAGGTTCCTATGGGAACTACTCTTCGCGAGGTCGTTGAGGAAATCGGCGGCGGTATTCCTAACGGAAAGAAGTTCAAGGCGGCTCAGACCGGCGGTCCTTCCGGTGGATGTATACCCGCAGCACTTATCGACACGCCTATTGATTACGATAACCTTATAGCAATTGGCTCTATGATGGGTTCTGGCGGACTTATCGTTATGGACGAGGATACCTGTATGGTTGACCTTGCTCGCTTCTTCCTTGACTTTACCGTTGATGAGTCTTGCGGAAAGTGTACTCCTTGCCGAGTAGGTACAAGACGTCTTCTTGAGATACTTGATAAGATCATCGCAGGAAACGGCGAGATGGAGGACCTCGATAAGCTTGAAGAGCTTTCAAATTACATAAAGAGCGCATCTCTGTGCGGACTTGGACAGACGGCTCCTAACCCCGTTCTTTCCACTCTCCGTTACTTCAGAGATGAGTATATCGCACATATCGTTGATAAGAAGTGTCCCGCAGGCGTATGTAAGAGCTTGCTTCAGTACAAGATCGATCCCGATAAGTGTAAGGGCTGTACTCTCTGTGCAAGAAAGTGTCCCGTTAACGCAATTTCGGGAACCGTTAAGCAGCCTCACGTTATTGACACTGCTAAGTGTATTAAGTGCGGCGCTTGTATCGCAAGCTGTAAGTTCGGCGCAATTTATAAGGCATAAGAAAGGAGAACCAAGGATATGGAAACTATCAGCATAAAAATTAACGGCGTACAGTATGACGTACCCAAGGGATCCACGGTTCTTGAAGCGGCAAGATCTGCTAAAATAGACATTCCCACGCTTTGCTACCTTAAAGACATAAACGAGATCGGCGCGTGCCGCCTCTGCCTCGTTGAGGTATCTGAGGGAGGCAGACCATTCCGTATGGTTACCGCGTGTGTATATCCCGTTACCGAGGGTATGGAGATTCTTACCAACACGCCCAAGATCAATAAGTCCAGAAAGACTAACCTTGAGCTTTTGCTCTCCAACCACGACCGTAAGTGTCTGTCATGCGTACGCAGCACGACCTGCGAGCTTCAGAAGCTCTGCCTTGAGTACGGTGTTGACGAAACTAAATTTGAGGGTGTTAAGAACAAGTATAAGATCGACAACTCAACTCCCATTATTCGTGACAACAATAAGTGTATCCTCTGCCGTCGTTGCGTAGCGGCATGCCAGAAGGTACAGGGAATCGGCGTTATCGGAGCTAACGACAGAGGCTTTGATACTCATATCGCTTCTGCGTTTGAGCAGCCCCTTGGCGAAACCTCTTGTATTAACTGCGGTCAGTGTATCGTTGCTTGTCCTGTTGGTGCGCTCTATGAGAGAGACGATACCGATAAGATAAGAGAAGCAATTGCTGATCCCGATAAGCACGTTCTTATTTGTACGGCTCCTTCCGTTCGCGCACAGATTGGTGAGTGCTTCGGATACGAGCCCGGTACGGACTGCGAGGGTAAGATGGTTGCCGCTCTCAAGGCTCTCGGCTTTGACGGCGTTTACGACATGAACCTTACCGCAGACCTTACCATTATGGAGGAGGCAACAGAGTTCCTCGGCAGAGTCAAGAATGGCGGTGTTCTTCCTATGATCACCTCTTGCTCGCCCGGTTGGATCAAGTACTGTGAGCATTACTATCCTGATTTCGTGGATAATCTTTCTACATGTAAGTCTCCTCAGCAGATGTTTGGTGCGGTTGCAAAGACATACTTCGCTGAGAAGATGGGTTGGAAGCCTGAGGATATTTTCTTCGTATCTGCTATTCCTTGCACAGCAAAGAAGTTTGAGGTGGGCCGTCCCGGTCAGTCCGCGGCAGGCGTTCCCGACGTTGACGTTGCGGTTACGACTCGTGAGCTTGGCAGAATGATTCAGAAGGCAGGAATTGATTTTAAGGCACTTGGTGACGAGAATTTCGACGAGCCTTTCGGTATCGGTTCGAGTGCAGGAGCAATCTTTGGAGCAACCGGCGGCGTTATGGAGGCAGCTCTCCGTACAGCAGCAGAGGTTATCGAGGGCAAGCCTCTTGAAAAGCTCGAGTTCAACGAGGTTCGCGGAATTGAAGGAGTTAAGACGGCTACCTATAGGCTTGGCGACGTTACCTTGAATGTTGCTGTTGCTTCCGGAACAGCTAATGCAAAGAAGGTTCTTGATGCTGTAAAGGCA
>SVQL01000052.1 GCA_015065365.1 Oscillospiraceae bacterium
GAGAGATTTATCTCGAAAATTTCTACATAAAACCCGCTTTCACTATCGTTTTTTTGATAGCAAAAGCGGATTTTTACTGTTTTTATATTCGTGTGTTTTTGTTCTGCGCTAAATGAGACAGCCCCATTAAAATTATCTGTAAAGGGGATACTTCTTGCAAATCTCCGCAACGGTTGCGCGAACTGCGTCAGCATTGTTGTCAAAGTCCTTTGCAACAAGACCGAAGAGCTTTGCAATAGTCTTCATGTCCTCGGTTCCAAGACCTCTGGAGGTTACTGCGGGAGTACCGACGCGAACGCCCGACGTAACGAATGGCTTTTCGGGGTCGTTGGGGATAGCATTCTTGTTTACTGTGATGTGTACCGCGTCAAGTCTTGCCTCGAATTCCTTGCCCGTAATCTTCATAGGACGGAGGTCAACGAGCATGAGGTGGTTATCCGTACCGCCCGAAACGAGGTCAAAACCCTCGGCGAGAAGTCCGTCTGCGAGGACGCGTGCGTTCTCAACGATATTATGCTGGTAAGCCTTGAATTCGGGAGTGAGCGCCTCGCCGAAGCAAACAGCCTTTGCGGCAATAACGTGCATAAGAGGGCCGCCCTGAATTCCGGGGAATATAGCCTTGTTTATCTTCTTTGCAAGCTCCTCGTCGTTTGTGAGGATAAGACCGCCGCGAGGACCGCGAAGCGTTTTGTGTGTGGTCGTGGTAACTACGTCAGCGTAAGGAACGGGGGAGGGATGCTCGCCTGCGGCTACAAGGCCTGCGATGTGAGCCATGTCGACCATAAAGTATGCTCCGACGGAGTGAGCTATCTCTGCCATTTTCTTAAAATCAATGGTTCTGGGGTAAGCGGACGCGCCTGCTACGATAAGCTTCGGGCGGTGCTCCTTGGCAAGTCTTTCATACTCGTCCATGTCGATGTACTGAGTATCGGGATTGAGCTCGTAGGGAATAAAATTGTAGTACATACCCGAAATATTTACGGGGCTTCCGTGTGTAAGGTGACCGCCGTGAGCAAGGCTCATTCCCATTACGGTGTCGCCGGGCTTGAGAAGCGCGAAGTAAACCGCGGTATTTGCCTGAGCGCCACTGTGGGGCTGAACGTTTGCGTAATTTGCGCCAAAGAGCTTCTTTGCGCGCTCGATTGCGATATTTTCCGCAACGTCAACGCAAGAGCAGCCGCCGTAATATCTTTTTCCGGGGTATCCCTCTGCATATTTGTTTGTGAGTACCGAGCCCATAGCGTGCATAACCGCCTCGGAAACTACGTTTTCGGAAGCGATGAGTTCAAGTCCGTCCTGCTGTCTGTCGAACTCTGCCTTTATAGCGGCAGCCACCTCGGCATCGGTTACAGAAATTTTTTCGATCAGTTGTTCAATCATTTCAATCCTCCAATTTTATACGTGTCTGTTCAATTGGGTATATTATACCTTATAAAACAAAAAAAATCAAGACTAAATGTAAAAAAATGTGATTTTTTTGAAAAAAGGTAATTGACAAAGGGTATGCAAAAATGTTATAATAATGAAGGTTAATTGTTGCATGTTGTTTTAGCAAATTGCATTTAATTGATAAATTCGATAAAGACTTAAAATATATGGAGATAATGATGGAAATAGCAATTATCGCGCATGACCTTAAAAAAGAGCTTATGGCGCAGTTCTGTATAGCTTATTGCGGTATTTTGAGCAAGCACAATCTTTGCGCTACCGCTATAACGGCAAAGTATATTTCCGAGGCTACCGGACTTAATATAGATAAACTGATGTCAGGTGAGCAGGGCGGTGAGCAGCAGATCGCTTCCCGTATAGCATATAACGAGATTGACGTTCTTCTGTATTTCAGAGATACCCGCGCAACCAACGCCAACAACCCCGTCGAGAACGAGCTTCTCCGCATGTGCGATCTTTATAATATTCCCGTTGCTACCAACATCGCAACGGCGGAGGTTATCGTTACCGCGCTCGACAGAGGTGACCTTGATTGGCGTGAAATAGTCAATCCCCGCTCCGCAAACAAGTGATTTTGGAGGACAACGCACGAAGATACGTCCTTGTTGAAACGGCTCTACAGAGAGAAGGCTGAAGCTGAAATGCCTTTGTGAACGCCGACAAGGGTACCGCTTTGCGCGCAAAAACAGAATAAATCCTTTAAGTTAAAAGCTCGGGTGGAACCGTGCGAGAGTTTGTTTTTTCGCACCCCGAACGACAGACGTCGTTCGGGGTGCTTTTATATTTGAATTTTAATTTTCGGAGGAACAGAATTATGAAAATCAATTTTGGAGAACAGATTATTGAAAAATCAGAGCCTATCAGCGTTTACGATGCCGCTGCCGAGGCAGGCGTTATAAGCCGCGCCGTTCTTGCCGCAAGGGTAAACGGAAGGGTTTGCGCTCTTACGACTCTTATTGAGGCGGATGCTGACGTTGAGCTTCTTACCTTTGCTGACGAGGACGGAAAGCACGTATTCCGTCACACTGCGTCGCACGTGCTCGCGCAGGCGGTTAAAAGACTTTATCCCGATACCAAGCTGACTATCGGCCCTGCAATCGACAATGGATTTTATTACGACGTTGACAGCGAGGTGCCCGTCACTCCCGACGTGCTTGCGGCACTTGAGGCTGAGATGAAGAAGATAGTTAAGGAAAATCTCAGGATTGAGAGATTTGAGCTTCCCCGTGACGAGGCTATTGCTCTCATGACGGAGAAGAACGAGCCGTATAAGGTACAGCTTATAGAGGAGCTGCCCGAGGGAGAGGTTATCAGCTTCTACCGTCAGGGCGAGTTTGTTGATCTGTGCGCAGGCCCCCATCTGTTCTCGACGGGTGCTGTAAAGGCGCTTAAGCTTACGCAGTGTACTGGCGCTTATTGGAAGGGCGACCAGAACAACAAAATGCTTCAGAGAATATACGGAACGGCGTTCCCGACCAAGGACGAGCTCAAGGCGTATCTTGAAATGATAGAGGAAGCAAAGAAGCGCGACCACAACAAGATAGGACGCGATCTGGAATATTTTACGACGGTTGACTATATCGGTCAGGGCTTGCCCATTCTTTTGCCCAAGGGAGCGAGAACCGTACAGAATCTTCAGCGATTTGTTGAGGACGAGGAGCAGAAGCGCGGTTATCTTTTGACAAAAACCCCTCTTATGGCAAAGCGTGAGCTTTTCAAGATCTCAGGTCACTGGGATCACTACCGCGACGGTATGTTCATACTCGGAGATGCCGATGACGAGACAAAGGAGTGCTTCGCGCTCCGTCCTATGACCTGCCCCTTCCAGTATCAGGTATTCCTCAACAAGAAGCGCTCCTACCGCGATCTTCCCATGCGCCTTGGCGAGACCTCGACTCTTTTCCGTAACGAGGATTCGGGCGAGATGCACGGACTTATCCGCGTTCGTCAGTTTACCATTTCCGAGGGACACCTCATTCTCATGCCCGAGCAGCTTGAGGAGGAATTCAGAGGCTGTCTTGACCTCGCTCTTTATATGCTTGACGCGCTCGGACTTCGCGAGGACTGCTCGTTCCGCTTCTCACAGTGGGATCCGAACAGAACCGACAAGTACGAGGGAACTGCGGAGCAGTGGAATGAAGCGCAGAGCATCATGAAGCAGATACTCGACAATATCGGACTTGATTATAAGGTAGGCATCGACGAGGCGGCGTTCTACGGACCGAAGCTCGATATTCAGATAAAGAACGTTCACGGTAAAGAGGACACCCTCGTTACTATCCAGATAGATATGCTTCTTGCAAAGAAGTTCGGCATGGAGTATACCGATTCTAACGACAAGCGCGTAACTCCTTATATTATTCACAGAACCTCGCTCGGCTGCTACGAGCGCACGCTCGCTCTGCTTCTTGAAAAGTACGCAGGCGCGCTCCCGATGTGGATGGCGCCCGAGCAGATAAGAATTATGCCTATCGGCGACGAGCAGCTTGACTTTGCAAGGTCTATCAGAGCTGACCTTGAAAGACTCGGTATGCGCGTAAGCGTTGATGCGAGAAATGAGAAGATCGGATACAAGATTCGCGCCGCACAGCTTGAAAAGGTACCCTTTATGCTCGTTATCGGAGAAAAGGAAATGGCTGACGGCACGGTTTCCGTCCGCTCTCGTAAGAAGGGCGACATGGGACTTATGTCCGTTGCCGATTTCACAGCCTTCGCTAAACAGCAGATAGACGACCTTGTTCTTGATAACTAAAGAGGTCTCGAGTTAGCTGAAAACGGAGTGCAAAAAGAATATACGGAGGACGGCGGACGTATTGTCTCGCCGTCCTCCGTCGTTTGCAATTCGTAGGTTACATATTGTAATTTTTTCGTAAACAAAGCAGAGTTTTATTGACGGACGGTTATTTTTTTGATATTATATAAATAGAATTCAGATAAGCAGCAAAGTATATATGGAGGCTTTATATGGAAAAACTGAAGGATTTTCGCGAAATTTCCCCTTACGAAACGGAAAATTCCCTGAAGCTCATAGGCAAGGATTATATGCTGATCACCACGCCCGACGGCGAGGGAGCAAACGCAATGACGGCAAGCTGGGGCTGTATGGGTGTGCTTTGGAACAAGCCTGTTGCGGTATGCTTCATACGTCCGCAGAGATATTCGTTTGGACTTGCAGAGCAGAGTGATTACGCTTCTCTTGCGTTTTTCGGAAGCGAACGCCGCGATGCAATGGCGTTTTGCGGAAGCAAAAGCGGCAGGGATACGGACAAGATAGCGGCTTGCGGATTTACGCTCGGAGAGGTGGACGGTGTGCCCGTTATTTCGGAAGCATCGCTCCTGCTTATATGTAAAAAGCTTTATGCCGACGACCTCAAGGAGAATTGCTTCATTGACAAAGCGTTGCTTGGTAATTACAAGGCAGGCGACTATCACAGAGTGTACGTCCTCGAAATACAAAAGGTACTTGTAAGACAATAAGAATTAAAAGGATATAGAAGGATACGGAGAAATATGGAAATTTATGAGGAAGTAAGAGCGTTATGTGAAAACGCGGGTGAGGCTGCGCAAAGATTGGCGCTTTGCAGCACGGATGCCAAAAACCGAGTGCTTTTACACATCGCCGACGAGCTTGCCAAAAAAAGCGAGGATATAATAAAAGCCAACGATCAGGACCTCTTGCGCGCCGCTGAGAACGGAGTCCCCCCCACTATGCTTGACAGACTCAAGCTGACTGCGGCAAGAATAGATGCTATCTGCGCGTCCGTGCGGGATATTGCGGCGCTTGACGACCCTATCGGCAAGGAAGAGAATTGGTCAAGACCGTCCGGGCTCCAGATCAGTCGCGTGCGCGTGCCGCTCGGAGTTGTCGCTATAATTTACGAGGCGCGTCCCAACGTTACCGTTGATTCTGCGGTGCTTTGCCTTAAAACGGGAAACGCAGTGGTTTTGCGCGGTGGCAAGGAAGCGATAAACACAAATAAGGCGATAGTCAAGGTACTCAAGAGCGCGCTTGAGGACTGCGAGATAGACCCTCATTCCGTTGAGCTTGTGACGAGCACTGACAGAGAAAGCGCAAATGCGCTTATGTCTATGCGCGGCAAGGTTGACGTGCTTATTCCGCGCGGCGGCAAGGGGCTTATAAGGAGCGTGGTTGAAAACGCAAAGGTGCCCGTTATCGAGACGGGAGCAGGAAACTGTCATCTTTATATTGACGAGTCGGCTGACATGGATATGGCGGTCAAGATAGCGGTAAACGCAAAGTGCTCTCGCCCGTCGGTTTGCAACGCGGTGGAAACCGTTCTCGTTCATTCGAGCGTTGCGGCGAGCCTTTTGCCCACACTTGCCGATGCGCTTAAGGATTATAACGTCGAGATACGCGGCTGTCCCAAAACGCGCGTGCTTATTCCCGATGCCGCTGAGGCAACCGAAGAAGATTATTATACGGAATATAACGACTATATTCTCGCCGTTCGTGTCGTTGACGGTGTTGCCGCGGCTATTGCTCACGTAAACAAGTACAGCACGGGACATAGTGAAGCTATAATTACGTCCTCAAAGGAAAACGCCGAGAAATTCCTCGCAGAGGTAAATTCGGCGGCTGTTTACGTCAATGCGTCTACTCGCTTTACCGACGGCGGAGAGTTCGGCTTTGGCGCGGAGATTGGAATTTCAACGCAAAAGCTTCACGTAAGAGGCCCTATGGGACTTGAGGCGCTCACGACGGAAAAGTATAAAATCGTAGGAAACGGAAGTATAAGATAATGAAGCTACTCATAGCATCGGACATACACGGAGATATTGCCGCCGCGCGCGCGGTCGTGGACGAATACAGAAGAAGCGGCGCGGACAGACTCGTGCTGCTTGGAGACCTGCTTTATCACGGGCCTCGCAACGATCTGCCAAAGGACTACGCGCCCAAGGAGGTCATTGCGCTTTTGAATTCGGTAAAGGACGAGCTGCTTTGCGTAAGAGGAAACTGCGACACAGAGGTTGACCAGATGGTTCTGGAGTTTCCCATTCTTGCCGATTACGCGCTGATTGAGGCGGACGGTGTCAGAATGTTCGTCACCCACGGACATAAATTTAACCTCGATAATCTCCCGCCCTTAAAGATGGGCGAGGTGCTTGTTCACGGCCACACGCACGTAAGAGCTATGGTTGAGTTCGGTAACGAAAACCTTTACGTAAATCCCGGCTCTCCCTCGATTCCCAAGGAGAACACCCATCGCGGCTGCGTGATGTTTGAGAATGGAAAATTTACTTTTATAGATTTCTGATAAAAAAGGCAGAGTCAATGATTTGACTCTGCCTGATTTTTATCTTAATAATAAAAATCGTGTCTGCCGATATGAATTTTCAACCGTGATCATAAACACAGAAAAATTTTCCAAAAAACAGATGTATCAAGTTCGAGTTTGATACATCTGTTTTTTATATGTTGTATGTAAATTAAATTTCAAAGGAAAGATTCTTTAAAGCGCTTGAAAGATTCTTTTTTAACGGTTCTTTTGATTCGGAAAAAGTTTCAAAGGAACCGCTTACTTCTATAATGAATGAATAATATTCATTATAGGCGTACATAACATCTTTGACTTCTTCCTCAAGCTCTCCATCTTTGACGTCTTTGTAAAGCTCTCTGATTCTTGAATTGTTTTCGATGATAGTTTCAATATTGTGTTCGTTCATAGCAAAAGCTTCGTCAATCGCTTCGTCCGGGCTTAAATATTTATCTTCATACACGTAATCGTACCAGCACGAATAAATATCATCTGCTAATTCGTCCAGATAAGCTTGGTTTTCATAAACAAGATTGTAAAAATCAATTTCGTCCTGCTTTGATATACTGTTGAAAATCTCACCTACCAATCCACACCCGGTAAATGTTGGAATCAAACATAGAATTACCAAAAATAAAGCAACAAATTTTTTCATAATTTTACCTCCCAAAAATAAATGTGGTATTTAGATGTATTTATTATAACCTAATTCAGGTTAATTGTCAATACCCTGAAACAGATTATCATATAATAATTAAAAAAGTTTATTAGAGGAAAGTATGAAATATAATAGAATTCGCGATCTGCGAGAAGATAGGGATATGAATCAAACGCAAATTGCACAAATGCTTGGCATGTCACAAACCGGGTATTCAAAATACGAAACGGGAGAAAACGATATTCCTACCTCTGTTTTAATTAAACTTGCAAAATTTTATAACACAAGCATTGATTTTTTGCTTGGTCAGACAGACAACCCTAAACGATATTAAGAGAATTTTAAGGAAACAGCCCGTATCAAATTCGATATGGGCCGTTCTCTTTGGCTTTCTCTAACGGAAAAAGGACTCCCCTCGTATGAGGGAAGCCCTTGCGGTAGAGCGTTTTATCTTAATAATAAAAATCGTGTCTGCCTATGGTGAATGCGAACGGGCGGTTTTTGGATATCCAGTTGCTCGTCGCTATGCGGGGATTCATAAAGAACAAAATATTATTGTCTATTGAATAGCCCTCAAGACAGATTTTCGCGGCGATAATGCTTCGCTCACTTGGGTTGTTGTAAATCGTACCCATTGAAACGGGCGAGAACTGCGTTCCGCCGTTTCTGTCAAAGATAACGCCGTATACCGTATTGGGATACTGCTTGCTTGCCTTGCGGTTGAGCACCACGTTTCCGACAGCTATCATGCCCGTAATGCTCTCGCCGCCCGCCTCTGCCTGAATAATTCTCGAAAGCCAATATAGATCGGTGGAATTATAAAAGGCATCGGCACTCGCGAGTGTTTTACCTGTCGATGTAATAACTACCGTGCGAGTCGAATTATCCCAATCGACGTTTGCGGAAAATGCCTTGGCAATCGGTCTTACGGGAACGAAAAGTCTGTCGCTTATATTGAGAATTTTTTCAACGGTAAAAAAGTATCTGCCGTTAGCACCTACGTAAAGCGCTCCGCTTCCCACGTGTACCTCAAGCGTGCCTTTGGTAACGGTTGCCGTATTCGTTTTTGCGTTCCAGCTTATTTTATCCGCGCCCATAAGCTCGGCGAAGCGCCGAAGCGGCACGTATGTAACCGAATTGATTATCACAGCCTCGCCCTCGAGGACTTTCTTTCCGTCAAGCCTTACGTTTACGCTTGTAGCGCCTGCGGGAAAATCGTACTCATCGGCGGATACGCCAAGCGTCGCAAATGACGAGAGTAGTATTACCGCGCAAAGTAAAAACGCCGATATGCGTTTGAATTTTTGCATTGGTTTCCTCCTTGTTTCTTATTTGTCCCCAAAGAGGTGAGCGCTCACTGAAAAACGTGTTGACAAAGTGTTTTTTTGTCGAATCCTTTGGGGGTACGTTTTAATTATACAGGAAAACGCCCTTTTTTTCAACACACAAGATTTTCCACTCAATACATTTTCGGGGGATTTTGGTGAAATACTTGAAAAAGAGGGGAATTTGTGGTAAAATATAACAGGGGAGTGATTTCCACTCCCGTGAATATAAGGAAATAAGGAGCGGATAATGGGAGTCAGGCTTAATGAAAACGAGGAAATAGTCAAGACTATTCGCGAAGGACTAAAAATGAAGGGCGGCTATTGCCCCTGCCGAATGGAGCGCACAGAGGACACAAAATGCATTTGCCGCGAGTTTAAGGAGCAAATGGCGGATCCCGATTTCGAGGGCTACTGTCATTGCTTGCTTTATTACAAATTTAAAGATTAAAAGATAAAAGGAGAAAAATTTATGGCAACCGTAAAGCTTACGAAGGAAAATTTTATTGACGAGGTCATGGGGGCGGGTGTTCCCGTGCTTATAGATTTTTATGCGGATTGGTGCGGCCCCTGCAAGATGCTCGCGCCTACTCTTGAAGCTCTTTCCGAAAAGAGAGAGGACATCAAAATATGCAAGATAAACGTTGACGACGAGCCCGAGCTTGCAGGAACGTTTGATATTTCCGTTATTCCTACGCTCGTTGCGATGAAGGACGGCGGTGTGCTTGGAAAAACGCAGGGCGTTGTGACCGAGGACGCGATACTCTCGCTCATGGGACTTAAATAATGAATAAAAAATAACATTTTCAAAAAGGTGTTGAAATTACTTTTTTATTGTGTTATAATGTTTGATATATTGAAATAAGAAGGGTTTTAAAATGAAAAAGAGAATTATTACAGCGGTGATAGCCGCGCTACTTATTCTTTCGTTCGTCCTCGGAATGACGGCGTGCGGAAATACCACCGCGAGTGACGCAGCGGCAGTTGCCAATACGCAGGTTGCGGACACACAGATATGGTGGGAATACAAGGCAGACTCAAAGACGCTTGTAATCAGCGGAACAGGCGATATCCCCGGAAACGACGAAACCACTCTTGTCCCGTGGTATTCTGTTCGTCACAGTGTAGAAACTGTTGAAATTACAGCAACAGGTGTGAGTGCAGTCGGAAACAACGCATTTTACAACATGGCAAAGCTTAAGAGCATTAAGCTTCCCGAGGGTGTAAAGACGCTTGGCAAGGGCGCGTTTGCTTTCTGCTCCTCTCTTGAAGCAATAGATCTTCCCGTGGGACTTGAGTCCATAGGTGACAGCTGCTTTGAGGCATGCACCTCGCTCAAGAACATATTCGTTCCCGCGGGTGTGACTAACATTGGCAGCCGCGCATTTGCCCACTGCGCAAAGCTTGAGCAGGCATACGTTATGTCAACTGCTCTCACAGAGCTTAAGGACGGCACGTTTATGGGCTGCTCCAAGCTCGGAAAGCTTGTTCTGAACGTTGCTTCTAAAAATGAGGACGGCACGCTTAAGGTTGCGATTTCGGGAGATCCCTTTAAGGGCGGTTGCGCGATTGATGCGACAAAGATAGAGTACATCGAAGCTACGACCGAACAGGTTACTCTGACGATAACCTACGATGTCCCCGCAGAAGCGCCTACGCAGCCAAAGGACAATCCTGTTGTAGTTTCCGGACGCATAGGAACGTCTTACCGCGTGGAGAGCCCCGCGATTGAGGGATATACGGCAGACAAGGCTGTGGTTGAGGGAATGTTTACCGACAACGATGAGGTTGTTGTAACGTATAAGTCTATCGAGGCTGAAACCGAGGCTGTGACGGAAGCTCCTGTCGAAACCGAACCCGTAGAGGAGGGAGAGGGACGTCCCACGGGCAGCAAGGTCGGATACATTATAGCTATCGTGATATTCGTTCTCGTTATCGCGGGAATAATCGTGTTTGCGGTTATTATGATAAAGTCCGATAAGAAGAATGACAAGAACGGCAAGAAGACCGACAAAAAGTCCGACAAGAAGAACGGCAAGAAATAAGGAAAGACAATGAAGCAGGGATATAACGTAGATTTTCGTGTTTCGGACGAGCTTTTGCGCAAATTTCTTTTCGTAGCGGAAAAGGAGCGTCGCTCCCCCGCCGCGCAGTTCGCCTTTATGGTGCGTAACAACGTTGCATACTACGAAAAGACCAAGGGCAAGATTCCCGATGCGGAATTGAAAAAAATAGATATCTCCGAATACGCTTGCAGCGACGGAGAGCAGTAATTCAAAAAGCGAGGTGCAACCGCACCTCGCTTTTTTGAGTCTAAACTTCTTTTTGCGGAAATTTAAAGTTACGGCATTTCGCGACGAGGTGCCTAAAACAAATAATTTTTCCGTTTTTGGAATTATTTTTGCAAAAATGCTTGACAAATATGAGCTGTGGGTGTATAATGGTGCCATAATGAATTTTAATTGGGAGATTTTTAGAATGGCAACTGCTAAAAAGAAAATGGATATGATCCCGCGCGACAGCGATAAGGAAGCAAAGAAAAAGGCGCTTAAGACGGCAATAGCTCAGCTCGAAAAGGATTTTGGGCAGGGTACTATAATGAAGCTCGGCGAAAACTCGCACATGGAGGTGCAGGCGGTCAGCACGGGCTCTATCGCGCTTGACGTGGCACTTGGCATCGGCGGAGTTCCGCGCGGAAGAATTATTGAGATTTTCGGACCTGAGTCGTCGGGTAAAACCACGGTTGCGCTTCATATAGTCGCAGAGGTGCAGAAGGCAGGCGGCGAGGCGGCGTTTATCGACGCGGAGCACGCGCTCGATCCCGTTTACGCAAAGGCGCTTGGCGTTGACATTGAAAACCTTCTCGTTTCACAGCCCGATTGCGGCGAGGATGCGCTTGATATTACAGAGGCGCTCGTGCGCTCGGGAGCTATCGACGTCGTAGTCGTTGACTCGGTTGCCGCGCTCGTTCCAAGACAGGAAATAGAAGGCGATATGGGACAGGCGATGGTAGGTGTTCAGGCAAGACTTATGTCGCAGGCTATGAGAAAGCTCTCCGCAGTCATTTCCAAGAGCAACGCCGTTGTTGTGTTTATCAACCAGCTTCGCGAAAAGGTCGGAGTTATGTACGGAAACCCCGAGACGACTCCCGGCGGCCGCGCACTCAAATTCTATGCGTCCGTCCGTATCGACGTCCGCAAGCAGGACCAGATTAAGAATGGCAGCGAAATCGTTGGTAACCACGTGCGCTGTAAGATAGTTAAGAATAAGGTGGCTCCCCCCTTCAAGGTTGCGGAGTTCGATATACTTTACGGCAAGGGAATTTCCCGATCGGGAGAAATAATAGATTACTGTATCGCGCTTGACATAATAAAGAAGAGCGGCTCGTGGTTCTCCTACAACGGCGAGCGCATAGGACAGGGCAAGGATAACGTTCGAAAGCTTATAGAGAGCAATCCCGCGCTTCTTGCCGAGCTTGATATGAAGATAAGAAGCATGAAGGATAAGCTTGCCGATAAGGAAGACGAGTTTGAGCTTGACGAGGATGACGACGAGTTTGACATCCGAACTATGGGCGAGGACGACCTTTAATGACAGTTTTTATAACCTCTATCGGTGCGATAAATGCGGGCGAGGAGATGAGAATTACCTTCGAGCTCCGCAGTGACGGTGGAGAAAACGTTCAAAGAGAGAGCTTTATAATTTCGTCCCGTAAATATCTCGTTATGGGGATTGAGAAGGGCGAGTGCTCGGCCGACTTTTACGAGACAGTAAGCAGGGAAGCCGAGGTATGGAGCGCGGTTAAAAGAGGAGTTGCACTGCTAAGTTACGGCGCGTGCTCCGAAAAAGCGCTCCGCATGAAGCTTTCTACCAAGGGCTTTGATAAGGAGATAGCCGCTGAGGCGGTTTTAGAAATATCCTCTATGGGTGTCATGGACGCAGAGCGCGACGCGCTTGTGGAAGCGCAGAAATGTGTTGCAAAGCTTTGGGGAAAGAGACGAATAACGGCGGAGCTGTTCTCAAAGGGATATTCGTCCGAAGCCGTAGGCTTCGCCATGCGCGCACTTGAGGAGTCGGGAGTGGACTACGCCGAGAACTGCCGCAAGCTTATGCTTAAGCGGCGGGTTCGCATCACAGACGACTTGCGCGAGAAGCAAAAAATATTCGCGGCTGTTTCTCGCTACGGCTATTCGGCAAGTGAGATAAAAGAGGCTTATATTTCGCTGAAGTATAAATAAAATCAAACGGGGGTGTCTCAAATGCAAATTTGAGACACCCCCTTGTTGTTAAACGTAAATCAGCGGCAGTGTCGGTGTTCGGGAAAGCTTTAGCATTCCAAAGGTTGGTAATTCGAGCGAAGTGAGGAATCAAGCAGCCTTCCCTTGGGGGAAGGTGTCGGCGATAGCCGACGGATGAGGGTAGGACGCGAAGCGTCCGTGCATCTTTCCGGAAAGTTACTTTGCGTTATGGCACGCTCGCTCTGCTCGCTACCCTCATCCGTCACTCGCAAAACTCGTGCCACCTTCCCCCAAGGGAAGGCTTTATTATAATAGCTTTTCGAGACTTTAAAAAGCTGCTGGAAAATCACTTGTTGCCGCAGGCGTTGGTGCTGATTGCGTTGCCGTCGCGTGCGGCATAGAACCAGTGGCAGATGCGTCAAGTCCGAAGCTTACGGCGATGGCGGTGTTTACGGAGTTCATCACATCTTCGTCGAGATGCCCCATCTTTTCCTTTAGTCTGCGCTTGTCCAGCGTCCGAATTTGCTCAAGCAGTATAACGGAATCCTTTGCAAGTCCTGCCTTGTCTGCGTATATGTCAATGTGTGTGGGAAGACGCGTTTTCCCCATTCGTGATGTAATAGCTGCGGCAATTACCGTCGGACTGTATCTGTTTCCAACGTCGTTCTGTATTATAAGAACGGGGCGCAAGCCCCCTTGCTCCGAGCCGACCACGGGGCTCAGATCGGCGTAATAAATATCTCCCCGTTTAACACTCATTTTTATATCCTCCTTGTTTTTCTTCGGCAATACTATTTTTGCCATTGTCGGGAGAATTTAAACACGCCAATTAAAAATAATAAAAGGGGCTGTCACATTTGGCAAGACCGAAAAAGTACGATAATAAATAAAAAAATACCCATTTACATTGAAGTTTTGTAAATGAGACAGTAATATGTGGAAATTCTACGAATTTCTTCAATTTTAATGGACTTTTTCTACCGCCGTTTTCGAGGCTCGACGTACACTTGTACGCCTCACGCCTCGAATAACGACGCTTCTTGCTCAAATCTGCCTATCCCCTAAACAGGGGGTGTCTCAAATTTGCAT
>SVQL01000053.1 GCA_015065365.1 Oscillospiraceae bacterium
CCTACAAAAGATTAAATGAAATTTGTTCTCAAAGATTAAATTAATATTTAACCATTATAAAATTATAAAAAAGAATGAGATTGTATTTAATTTCCTGCTTGTAGGGGTCGACGTCCTCGGCGACCCGTAAAAAACATTTGTAGGGACAGGCGTCCTCGACTGTCCGCAAAAAACATATTTAACCCACAAATAAAATTTTATTGCGCAAGGCTCTGTTTACACGTAGGGCGGTGGCTTGCTGCCGCCGTTACAAAAGACGTCAATTTAATATACGGCGGGAGATAAACCCCCGCCCTACGAACGAACAAGCACAAAACTTTAAATTACGCGCCCAATTTCCGTCTTTCGCTATGTTCACTTTGCGAAAAACTTTTTGTGAAGTTTTTTGGCTCCACATTTTGTACACAAAAGGTGGAAAATCGCGTCCCAAAAAATCATATAACGAATTGGAGAGTACAGAAAGCGGCGTAGATGCAAAGCAGGGCAATTCCCTGCACTCTTGAGAGCTTACCGCGTATAAGAGTGGGTACGGTCATGATAAGCATAACCGCAAGCATTACGGGAATATCCATAACAAGCGAAGCGGGCATACCTGCAATTTGCTGTTCAGCGGGAACTGCAAAGGGCGAGATAACCGTTGAAACACCGCTAACGAGCACGAGGTTAAAGAGGTTTGCGCCGATAATATTACCGAGCGAGAGCGCGCCGTGACCTTTAATAAGCGAGGTGATCGCGGTAACAAGCTCGGGCAAGGACGTGCCGAGGGCTACGAAGGTAAGCGCGATAACGGTCTGGGGAACACCGAGCTTTTCGGCGATAAACGTACCGCTGTCAACCAAGAGGTTAGCGCCGCCTGCGATAACAGCCGCGCCGATAAGCAGGAACATAATATCACGAATCATGGACGACAAAGCGCGTTTGCGGCAAGCAGAGACTATCGAAACGACCGCATAAGCCGCGAATGCAGCCATGAGAACGATGCCGATAATTCCAATAATTCCGCCCTTGTAGAGCATGAGCGCTCCGCCTGCGACTGCCACGGAAAGCTCAATTACAAAGCTCTTAATAGAGAAGCCTGCGGACTCCTCGACCTCTGCGGACTCCTCCTTTTCCTCACCGTGAGCGGTGCTTTCAAGCTCGTCCGCCGAGGGTGCGGGCTTCTTTTTCATGGAAAGAACCGTAAGCGTCATATAAGCCACAAATCCGAGAAGCAGAACGATACCAACCCAACGGTAGAAATAACCCGTAATGTAAGCGATCAGCGAATAGAATACAGCCGCGCCAAAGAAAAAGGACACCGGCAGTATCATAGACCTTCTCTCAGCCTTGCCGGGCTTTATCGAGATAGTTATTGCCGCGATAAGCGCCGTATTACAAATGATCGAGCCTATTGCATTACCGTAAGCCATGCCGCCGGATCCCGCCATAGCGCCCTGCGCCGAGACCATGACCTCGGGAAGTGTCGTTCCGATAGAAACGACCGTCGCGCCTATGAGAAGCTCGGGAAGATGGAATTTGCGCGCAATACCCGACGCGCTGTCAACGAACCAGTCGCCGCCCTTGATGAGCATGAGAAGTCCGACGATAAAAAGAAAGATATTAAGTGCCATTTTTCTACTTTATCTCCTTTGTTTTTTATAAAAAAAGCTCAATATACAGAAAGCTTCCGTATATTGAGTCTGGTTATTTAAAGCAAGCCAGACGCTCCCGCGCCACGATGTTGACTTACTACGCGCTCGCGCGCGCCACTACTCCCTCAAATTACCTACTTATTATATATAAAAAATCGTTTTTTGTCAATAGAATTTATAAAAATAAAAAAGAAAAGGTAGCAAAAGAAAACCGAACAAAGGGATTATTCTAAATCAAGCCTTTATCTACAAAATTTTATTTTTGCGTAAGGGGTATTTTTTCGGACAGTCGAGGACGCCTGTCCCTACAGATTGTTAAGATAAGTAAGCTCTTATATTTTTTTGTTTAATTTTACACCAAAAATAATTGTAAGAGCCATATTTTAATTTACAGATTGTAGGGACAGGCGTCCTCGACTGTCCATTATAATAAAAACGAAAGACGGCGGTGCGCAGAGTCCGCCGTCTTTCTACATTAGAAAATACCAACAATATCCAACCGATAAACCATATTTTTTCGATGTGTCCGTCTAATAATAAATTTGTGTGAAGCTTTTGGGCTCCACCTTTTTCCCGAAAAAGGTGGAAAAACGCATCCCATATCAGTTAAAGTAACCCTCTCTGTAAAGGAGCTCTGCGATAAGGACAGCGCCGCCTGCCGCGCCGCGGAGAGTGTTGTGGGAAAGACCTACGAACTTATAGTCGTAAACGGTATCCTCACGAAGTCTGCCCACGGTAACGCCCATACCGCCGTAAATATCGCGATCAAGTGCCGCCTGAGGACGGTTATCCTCCTCAAAGTAGGTAATGAACTGCTCGGGAGCGTGGGGAAGCTTCATTTCCTGAGGCTTTCCTGCAAAATTCTTCCAAGCTTCGAGTATTTCTTCCTTGGTAGGCTTATTTTCAAATCTTACGAAAACAGCCGCGGTATGTCCGTCGGTTACGGGAACACGGATACACTGGGTGGTAATAACGGGAGCGTCAGCCTTGACTATCTCGCCGTTCTCAACCTTACCCCAAACGCGCAGAGGCTCCTGCTCGCTCTTCTCTTCCTCGCCGCCGATGTAGGGGATCACGTTGTCTATCATTTCAGGCCACTCGTTGAAGGTCTTACCTGCACCCGAAATTGCCTGATAAGTAGTCGCAACTACCTCCTTGATACCGAACTTACGCAAGGGAGTAAGCGCGGGAACGTAAGACTGGATAGAGCAGTTGGGCTTAACTGCGATAAAGCCGCGCTTGGTGCCAAGACGCGCTCTCTGTGCGGCGATGACCTCAAGGTGAGCGTCGTTTATTTCCGGAATTACCATAGGAACGTCGGGAGTCCAGCGGTTTGCGGAGTTGTTTGATACGACGGGAATTTCCGCCTTTGCATACGCCTCCTCAAGCGCCTTTATCTCGTCTTTTTTCATATCGACTGCACAGAAAACGAAGCTTACGAGCTTGCCCATCTCCTCGATGTTTGCCGCGTCGTGAACTATCATAGACTTGTACTGCTCGGGCATGGGAGTCTTCATCTTCCAGCGAGCGCCTACTGCCTCCTCGTAGGTCTTACCCGCGGAACGCGCGGACGCTGCAAGAGCAGTTACCTCAAAATAGGGATGGTTTTCAAGCAAGGTCAAAAAGCGCTGACCAACCATTCCCGTCGCGCCTACGACTCCAACCTTCATTTTTTCCATAGTATGTATTCCTTTCAAATATAAATTAAAATTCTCCACTATACTAATATTATATCACATTCCTAAAAAAAATCAACACAATTTAATAGGGTAAAACGTAGAATTCTCGCCACCGAGAACCAAAAAAACCAATAAACTTCACTAAAATTGTCCTACTTTTCTTTTAGAAAAAAGAAAAGGTTGCAAAAGAAAACTGTACAATCCTAATCATGAGCCTTCCCTTGTGGGGACCTCGTTGCAAGCAACGGTCGAGTTTGCTACGCAAACATCGAGGTGTCACGAGCCTTGTGCGAGTGACGGATGAGGGTAGCGAGCAGAGCGAGCGTGCCATATACGCAAAGCAAAAATTCGCGAGAAGCACGGATGCTTCGCATCCTACCCTCATCCGGCGGCTATCGCCGCCACCTTCCCCCCAAGGGAAGGCTTTTCTCAAACCGCGATTCGGCTATAAAATTTTATTTGTGCGTTAAATATGTTTTTTGCGGGTCGCCGAGGACGTCGACCCCTACAAGCAGGAAATTAAATACAATCTCATTCTTTTTATAATTTTATAATGGTTAAATATTAATTTAATCTTTGAGAACAAATTTCATTTAATCTTTTGTAGGGGTCGACGTCCTCGGCGACCCGTTATAATTAAAAAGAAAGACGGCGGTGCGTAGAGTCCGCCGTCTTTCTACATCAGAATATACCAACAATATTCAACCAATAAATAATATTTCCTCGATGTGTCCGTCTAATAATAAATTCGTGGGAAGTTTTTTGCCACGCTTTTTTACAAAAAAGCGTGAAAAACCTAATCTGTGCTAACTTCAAAGCGCTTGCCTTGGTATGAGTCGCGTTCAAAAAGGAGCTTGTCGATGTCGTTTATCACCGACACCTTTTTTCTGCTCCATTCGGGAGCTACAAGGCTTTCTGCCATGCCATCACCGGTCACTCTCGCTACCACTACGTCGGGGGGCAAAAGCTCAAGCGCATCGGCAACCAGCTCCACGTACTCCGCCTTTTCAAGGGGAGTATATTCCCCGCTCCCGTAAAGCTCCGCCATTTTCGTGCCCTTTATCACGTGCAAAAGGTGTATCTTCACCCCATCGGGGTGGAGCGCCGCGACGTCACGTACCGTTTTTAGCATCGTTTCTCTGTCCTCACCGGGCAAACCGAAAATTAGATGAACGCAAATTCCTATTTTCTCCGATGCTGAGCGCAGCCTAAAAAATCCGTCCTTAAAATCGGCAAAGGTGTGACCTCGGTTTATTATTGCCGCCGTCCCGTCATTTGATGTCTGAAGTCCAAGCTCTACGGTCAGCGGCACGCGCTCTGCAAGCTCACAAAGATACTCCGTAACGTCCTCGCCAAGGCAGTCCGCGCGAGTTGCTATATTCAGAGCCACCACGCCCTCAAGCCCAACAACCGCCTCGTACTTCTCGCGAAGCACCTCGACGGGCGCGTATGTGTTGGTATGCGCCTGAAAATACGGAATACACCTCTCGGTGCTCCACTTGCTTGACAGCCTTTGCCGTGTGGTATTATATTGCTCTGCTACGGGCATATTCGGACTTTCGGCAAAGTCGCCGCTTCCGCGCCCCGAGCAGTAAATACACCCGCCAACACCGCATCTACCGTCTATATTCGGGCAGCTAAATCCCGCGTCTATCGGAATTTTGGCGCATTTACCGCCAAACGTGCGCCGCAGATAGTAGTCGTAGGTATAATACCTTTTATTCGTATCCGTGTACTTGAACGGATTTTCCGTTCTCTGAGTTCGTTTTTTCATTTTGCGTCTTTCTTTTCGTCACTCTAAATCAAAAAGGAACAGAGGGTATCTGTTCCTTTTGATTTACTAATAGCTTACATTTCTTCCTCTTCAAGAGAAGGAGCGATGCCAATGCTGTCTGCCCAGGAGTGGTATACCCATCCAAAGGTGCAGGTCTCGGCGTCGTCAGCGGGAACTATGGGCATACCCGTGCTGGATACGGTAGCCATAGCAGTTGCAAACTCTACTCTAAGCTCAGCGACCTTCGTATCATACTCGTCGTAGGTCATCTTTTCAAGTCTCTTGAGTATCTCCTCGGACACCTCGCTTATGGTAGCCATGTCATCAGCGTTTACAACAAGATCATTAAAGGTGGGGGTAAAGCCGATAGTCGTACTGATAACTAAGTCGCTGTTCTGCTTTGCCGCATAGTCCTTCTTTACAAGCTGAACAACCTTTCCGTCCTCGTCAACCTCTCCGTATGTGAGAAGAATATTACCGGTCTTGCTCATAGGCATTGAATAATTCTTATTAAGCTTGGTAACTACTGTGTACTCGTGTCCCGTAACGTCCTTATAGATCGACTTTTCATAGTTTGCGGGAACGGTTACGGTTTCCTTCTTCTGAGTTCCGTCAGCATTGAGCACGGGAGTTCCGTCCTCTGCAAATATCTTCTTCTCAAGCTCGATCTCGCTTCCCTTCTCAATTCCGTAAAGGATAAGGTTACGGAAATCAACGTCAGTGTTGAGATGAGTGATTATTCTCATGCTTCTGGATGTGCTTGCGGAATACGAGGTTACAGCAAACATATCTCTGTAAACGTCGTCAGCCGTGAAGGTGGGGTTAGCAATTACCACTGCCTCGTAGTTCTCAGCGTAAATGTCGGGAATATCAGCTCCGCCCTTGATGCACGCAACCGCAGCAGTTCCGTTTTCGAGAGCCGATGCATCGTTCGTTACGTAATTCTGCGCATAGAGTCTCTTGATCTCCTTCAGACGAGTGCTGAAGCCCGTGTTAAGAATATTTCCTATATTCATATAGGACTCTGCCTTGCCGTAGCCGTAGGTAGGATTGTACTCACTGCCGAGAATCGAGAAGCTGTTGGTAAGCTTTCCGTTCTCATCCATACCCCAGAATTTGGTAGCCGCGTCCTTACCAACGGATGCAAGCTCGTACTGAGCGAGGTTGGTATACATGGGAACGTAGCCGGGATTAAGCGCGTTATCCGCGCCGTCCTTGCCTGCTACCTCGTCAAGGAAATTAACGGTAGCCTCACACGTGGGGCTGGTAAATCTGTTGTAGCCTGCTACGGTGTCGTGGCTGTACTTATCTGCAAGCTCCTTATTGATAAGCAGATACGTGTACTCGCCTACCGGAGCGTTGGTGGGGATCGCGTACATTCCGTTATTGAGCGACTTCATATAGCTGAGGTACTCGGGAAATACGTAGTCATTGATAAGCTTGGACGCGCCCGAAAGCTCTGTATTGAGATCGGCGAGCATTTCCATCTCGCTGTACTTTAAGTAATTATCGTATCCACCCATGTAGAAAATATCTACCTGATGCGCGGAAATCTCGGGGTACTTGATCTCGGTTACACCCCAGTCGTTCTCGAAGGTCTCGTCCTCAACGGGGCCCGTCTCAGCCTCATCTTTAGAGTCCGTCAGATCTTCCGCCTCCTCAGCAGCCTTTCTTGCCGCGAAAGCCTCGTCAAGCTTCGTGTAATATTCAGCCTCGGTATAGAAGAAAAGCTTAAGCTGAGTCTTGAACTTTGCCTTAGTTATCTTATTTACCGCCTGAGATATAGCGAGCTGCTGATCCTCGCTCGGCACCTCATCACACATGAGATACATCGCCAGAGTCATTGCGCTCTCGGAAGCCTCGT
This sequence comes from Oscillospiraceae bacterium, assembly GCA_015065365.1. Taxonomy (GTDB): domain Bacteria; phylum Bacillota; class Clostridia; order Oscillospirales; family CAG-272; genus HGM12713. The sequence goes on from SVQL01000053.1 coordinate 6,949, forward strand.
CGGTTATGTCCTCTGCCGCCTCCTCGTCACTCTTGCCTGCGCAGCCTGCCAAGCAGCTGATTGCGAATACCAAGCAAAGAAGAAGGCATATCAGTTTCTTTTTCATTGTTTTTCCTCCTCAAATCACAGCCATATTAGCCCAATTTAAATACTATATTATTTTACACCAAAACGAGGAAATTGTCAAGTAATTTTTTTACCCGTTTTAAAACCCTTTTTCTCAAATTTCGGCGTACTTTTAAGCCTTTATTGTTTTATTCGGCACAATACACATTACAAGCTCCGTTTTTTCTTGTATATTATCCAATCAAATCGTCGTTTTGACGGTTAAAGCAACTCTTGCATTGTGCAATACGACGATTTTTTCTTTTTTTCAAGCATCAATCAAGAAAGCCTCGGAGATGTCTTGCGCGGCTGGGGTGGCGAAGCTTACGGAGCGCCTTCGCCTCTATCTGTCGGATACGCTCACGGGTAATGTCAAACTCCTTGCCGACCTCCTCAAGCGTGCGCGTGCGTCCGTCGTAAAGACCGAAGCGGAGCTTAATAACGTGCTCCTCTCTGGGCGTCAGGGTGTGCAGCTCCTTCTCAATTACCTCGCGCAGTATTGTGGTTGCCGCCGCGTCGGACGGAGCGGGAGTGTCCTCGTCGGGAATAAAGTCGCCGAGGTGGCTGTCCTCCTCCTCACCGATAGGCGTTTCGAGCGATACGGGGTCCTGAGCTATCTTCATTATCTCTCTTACCTTCTCCGCGCTCATTCCCATCTTCTCGCCTATCTCGTCGGCAGTTGCCTCACGTCCGAGCTCCTGAAGCATCTGACGGGAGTATCTTGATACCTTGTGTATCGTCTCAACCATATGAACGGGTATTCTTATCGTTCTTGCCTGATCTGCAATAGCTCTGGTTATTGCCTGACGAATCCACCACGTAGCGTAGGTCGAAAACTTATAGCCGCGGTTGTAGTCGAATTTGTCAACCGCCTTCATAAGTCCGAGGTTACCCTCCTGAATGAGGTCAAGGAAGAACATTCCCTTTCCGACGTAGCGCTTTGCTATACTTACGACAAGACGAAGATTTGCCTCAACAAGCTCGTTCTTTGCCGCCGCCTTGTCCGCCTCACTGTACTCCTCGCCGCTCATTATCTCGGCAAGCTCCTTCTCTCGCTCCGAGGTAAGAAGTGGCACGCGTCCTATTTCCTTAAGATACATACGAACGGGGTCGTCTATCGCAAGTCCCTCCTGCTCGAGTATCTTTTCCATATTCTCGCCCGTGCCAAAGGTGCTGACCTCGGACTCTATCTCCTTCATTTCCGTGCTGGAAAGGTCGTCGATAGACGGCATAGCGCTATCCTCAAGAGCATCGTAAAGCTTGTCAAGGCTGTCGTTATCCACGTCCATTTCCTCAACCATCTCGTTAAGCTCCGTGTCCGTGAGCTTGCCCTCGTTACGCTTGGCAACAAGCTCCTCGATATCGATGGATTTCTCCTGTTCTGCGTTCTGATTCTTCTGCATTTTTATTTCCTTCCTTTTATGTATTCCGTTGGTTTTTCTCCTTACTTTTCTTTTGAAAAAGAAAAGTAAGCAAAAACTGTAACAATAGTTCGTTCTGATCTTTAAATTTTGCTCTTTGCGTTTTTTGCGGGTCGCCGAGGACGTCGACCCCTACGTACATAAAATATCAAAATATCGCTAATTTCTATTTTTATCAAGATTTAAAATGAATAATGTTTGAGAAAACAAATGTTATTTTAACATTTGTAGGGGTCGACGTCCTCGGCGACCCGCAAAAATACCTACTTTTCTTTTAGGAAAAAGAAAAGGTAGGCAAAAGAAAACCGAAATATAGGACAGCAATAAATTTATTTTTTTAAGCTTTTTGGCTCCACCTACTTTTCTTTTAGGAAAAAGAAAAGGTAGGCAAAAGAAAACCGAAACATAGGACAGCAATAAATTTATTTTTTAAAGTTTTTTGGCTCCACCTTTTGTACACAAAAGGTGGACGCGTCCTACTGTTTTTGAGCGCGCTGTGAGCGAAGCCTTGCAAGCAGGTCGTTGCCCGATATGCCCTCGGTTGCCGCCTTCTCTGCTTTAAGGCTTGCGATAGCTGCAAGAAAGACCTCCTTGTCGTTTCTCGTAAGCCGCCTGCGCTCCACCTCTATCTTTTCAAGCCTGCCTATCTCGTCGAGGCTGAAATACTGTCCGAGCACGGCTCTTGAATACCCCTCGGCAGAGGTTTCCAACGCGCAAAGCGTTTCAAATACCCTACGTCCGAAGCCCGTCACGAAATCGTCTGCGGTAAGCTCGATCTCGCCCTTGGCTACTGCGTGTCTGTACTCGTCGAATATTATCATCATCGCAAGGATATTTTCCTCGCAGTCGTTCGCCGCAACGTATTTCGCCGCGTCGGTGTTGACTCTGTCCCCGATATTCTTTATGGACAGAAGCGCATCGCGCGACTGCTTTTTCTTATACTCACCGACAAGCCGCTTGCGCAGTCGCGCTACCTCCGCTCTCACCGTGTCGGCAGGAACGTTCAGCACTGCCGCGGCGCGCTGAATATATATGTCGCGCTCCACGTTATTCTGCACCTCGGCAATCATTGAGCAAATCTCCGCAGACGCCTTTATACGCTCGTCCGACAAACTTACGTCGTGCTCCGAAAGTATCTTGTCAATTTTAAACTCAAAGCCCGTCTTGCTGTCGTCAAGGCACTTGCGGAAGCTCTCGGCGCCGAATTTCTTTATATACTCGTCGGGGTCTTTAGCACCCGAGAGCTTTATGACGCGCACGTCAATTCCGACCTCGCCTAAGAGGCGCATCGCCTTGTTCGCCGCATTCTGCCCCGCCTTGTCGGAGTCGTAGCAGATAACCACGCGCTTGGTGTATTTCGCAAATATCCGCGCCTGCTCCGACGTAATAGCCGTTCCAAGCGTTGCGACCGCGTTTTCAAAGCCCGCCGCGTGCAGCGCGATAACGTCCATATACCCCTCGCAAAGGATAAGGCGCTCGGCGCATACCTTGCGCGCAAAATTGAGCGCAAACAGGTGTCGGCTCTTTTTGAATACGGGGGTGTCGGACGAGTTCAGGTACTTCGGCTCGGAGCCGTCCATAACTCTACCGCCGAAGGCGACTATATTGCCCGACGTATCTATAATTGGGAAAATTACTCTGTTTCTGTAAAGGTCGAAAAGCTTACCGCTCTTCTGACTTCTCTTGCAGAGAAACGCCGCTATAAGCTCCTCCTCGGTAAAGCCCAGCGAGGTCATCTTGTTGGTCAGCGCCCAAAAGCTGTTGGGCGAAAATCCGAGACCGAAGTGCTTTATTGTCGCCAAGTCAAGCCCGCGCGACTCTCTAAGGTACGCCATGCCCTCAGCTCCCTGCTGCGGGTCAAAAAGGCACTCTCTGAAAAACTTTGCCGCCGCAAGGTTCAATTCGTAAAGGCGCTTGCGCGATATTCCGTCTCGCTCACTCTGTTCGCCGTCCTCGGGAATAGATATCCCCGCTCTGTCGGCAAGAAGCTTCACCGCGTCAACGTAGTCCACGTTCTCCGCGCGCATCACGAAGGATATTACGTCGCCGCCCGCGCCGCAACCGAAGCAGTAAAAGCTCTTGGTGGCGGGAAAGACGGTAAACGACGGCGTTCGCTCGCTATGAAACGGACACGGCGCCTGATAATTTGAGCCCGCGCGCTTGAGCGTCACGTAAGAGCCGATAACCGTCTCAACGTCGTTTCTGAATACTATCTCATCTATTATCTCTCTCGGTATCATTCCTTAGGTCCTCTCCATACCTTGGGGATATAAAGCTCGGAATAAAGCTCAATAGCGTATCTGTCGGTCATGCCCGAGATAAAATCACACACGCAGCGTTCAACGCCGTCCACCTCGCAGTTGTCGCGATAGAGCTTCGGCAGCTTGTGAGGATTCTTTACGTAGTGCTCAAAAAGCCTTATGAGCATCTGGCGAGCCTTGACCTCCTCGCCCTTTGCCACGGGATTGCGATATACCCGCTCGAAAAGGAACGCGCGAAGCTCGTCCGTCGCAGCCTGCACCACCGGCTCCATAATGATATCGTTCTTGTCCGTGCTCGCCTTTATGATAGAAGAAACCATGGTGTTTATCCGCTTTGAGTGAGTCTCTCCGAGAATTTCTCGCAGGTGCGCGGGAATGTCCTCTGCTGAGAGTATCTCCGCGCGGCACGCGTCGTCAATGTCGTGATTTATGTATGCTATTCGGTCTGCGTATTTTACTATCAGCCCCTCAAGCGTTGCCGCTCTGTGGCTTCCCGTGTGGTTTGCGATTCCGTCACGAACCTCCCACGTGAGATTTAATCCCTTGCCGTTGTGCTCCAGCTTCTCAACTACTCTTATGCTCTGCTTGTAGTGGGTAAATTCCTTGTCGTAGCACTCCTGCATTGCGTACTCGCCCGCGTGCCCGAAGGGAGTGTGACCGATGTCGTGTCCGAGCGCCGCCGCCTCGGTAAGATCCTCGTTAAGGCGCAACGAGCGCGCGATAATACGCGCAATCTGCGTAACCTCAAGCGTGTGCGTCATTCTCGTTCTGTAATGGTCGCCCGACGGCGCGAGAAATACCTGCGTCTTGTTCATCAGCCGACGGAAGGACTGGCTATGCAGTATTCTGTCTCTGTCACGCTGGAATTCCGTTCTCACCTCGCAGGGCACATATTCATGGTCTCTGCCGCGGCTTGCCGACGTCAGGCAGGCGTATTCGGACAACGTATTTCTTTCATTTTCAAGGAAGGCGTCTCTTACGTTCATTTTCCCAACCTTTCTTTCAGAGAAAAATATCTTTCCCCAAAAAACTCTTGTAAATACAATATACGCAAAAAAATCGCAAAATACTTTTTTTTCTGAAAACTTTTTAAAAAAATTTTATTTTTTTTACTTTTCGGGCAAAAAAACCACGGTAAAAACCATTTTTTGTAATTTATTCCAATATCTTACTTTTCTTTTAAAAAAGAAAAGGTAAGCAAAAGAAAACTATACAAATGGTTGGTGCTTATAAAGAGCCTTCCCCCAAGGGAAGGCTTTTCTCAAACCGCGATTCGGCTATAAAATTTTATTTGTGCGTACCGATATTTTTCTCGGGTCGTCGAGGGCGCCGCCCCGTCTTGGGTACAAAATTATCACTCTGCGTTTTTTTCAATTTCTTATTGATATTTCTGATTTTTTGTGATATAATATTTGTGCCAAACAAACTAAATATATAATCAACGGGTGTATTTTTTCTTTTTTAGGTATACCTATACCCTTTTTTGACGATGCTTTTCAGTGATGAATTTGATAAAATGCAAATTCCGTGCACTGGAGAGTATTGTCATGTACCCCCTATGTATTATAGTTTGTTTGGCGACGACTGGAATTTGCGTTTTTGTGCGCGGCTTCGGTTGCGCACTTTTTTATTTACATAAAGATTTGTAGGGCGGGGGTTTATCTCCCGCCGTATATTGAATCGACGTATTTTTTAACGGCGGCAGCAAGCCACCGCCCTACGTGTAAACAGAGTCTTGCGCAATAAAATTTTATTTGTGGGTTAAATATGTTTTTTGCGGACAGTCGGGGACGCCTGTCCCTACAAATGTTAAAATGACATTCGTTTTATTGATTTTTAATTGCTATTTTAAATTTTTAATAAAAATAGAAATGTGATGATGTTTTTAGGTGATTATAACGGACAGTCGAGGACGCCTGTCCCTACAAGTATTTAAATGAGATTTGTTCTTTTAAATATTATTTGTTTTAAATCTTAATAAAAACATAAATGCGGCGATATTTTTATGTATGTAGGGACAGGCGTCCTCGACTGTCCGTTTTAAATAAAAAAGAAAGACGGCGGTACGTAGGGTCCGCCGTCTTTCTACATTAGAATATACCAACAATATTCAACCAATAAATAATATTTCTTCGATGTGTCCGTCTAATAACATATTTGTGGGAAGCTTTTTGGCTCCACCTTTTTCACGAAAAAGGTGGAACGCATCCCCCCGCGTCCCCACAAGTTCTTACTTACGCAGGAACAGGACTCCGAGGGTATTTTGACCGCAATGCGAGGAAATGGTACAGCCTGCGCGGGTAATGAGCACCTCTTCAAAGCCGACGGCTTTAACCTGCTCCACGCAACCGTTTACAATATTCATATCGCAGCCTGCGTGAGTAACGAACACTCTGCCCTTTTCAATTTCCGAGCCGTCTCCGATTCTGTCCTCGACGTACTTGGGAAGCACGTCGGCAAAATTACCGCGGTACTTTTTGCCAACCCCCATTTTCGCGTCCTTTACCGTAATGCAGGGCTTAAGCTTGAGTAGATTCGCGCCGAATCTTTCGAGCGCGGAGCAACGTCCGCCCTTATAGAGAAATTCAAGATCATCTATGACAAACGAAGCATCAACCTTATCGGTAAGAGCCTCACACGCCTTGGCGATATCCTCGGCGGTATAACCCTCTTCCGCCATATCGGCAGCCTTGAGAACAAGCAGTCCACCGCCCGTGGAAAGGTTCTTCGTGTCAACCGCGTACACGCCGTTAAAATCCTCTGAAGCAAGGCGAGCGTTGTTATACGTCGATGACATAAGCGCGCTTATGGTGAACACCACGACCTCACTGCCTGCCTCGGTCGCGCTCTCAAAAAAGTCCGCGAAATCCGAAACGTTGACTGCCGCAGTTTTGGGCAGCTCGCCCGTTTTCCTGTAATGCTCGTAAATATCGTCGGGCGTTACGTCAACGCCGTCCTTGTAGTCATTCTCACCGAGCCTTACCGACAAGGGTAAAATTTTAATACCGTATTTTTCTATAAGCTCGGGGCTAAGATCACACGTACTGTCACTTGCGATGATTACCTTTTTACTCATAAAAAACTCCTTGAAACGAATTTATACTTTTATTTTACAAACTCTCCGTAAATAGCCTTGAGCGCCTTATCAAAGTCGTGCTCCTCAATACCGACGATAATAGAAATCTCACTTGAGC
>SVQL01000054.1 GCA_015065365.1 Oscillospiraceae bacterium
TCTGTTGAGATGAGTTAGGGGTAATTCTATTTTAACAGAACTCAATCACTTTTTCTATTCTTTTTTGTTTTCGGTCTCACATCTATTGTAACACTACAACCAATATATTAAAAATTAGACAAAGCCCTTGATTTATTTCTTCAATAGTAGTATAATGTATTATGTATGACTGTAATTTAATATTTTTAGGAGAATGACATGAACAGAGTTTCAAAGCACAACTACTATTTGGATATTGCCCAGACCGTTGCAGAGCGCGGAACTTGTATGCGCCGACTTTTCGGAGCTATAATCGTAAAGGACGACGTTATCGTTTCAACGGGATATAACGGCGCACCCAGAGGAAGAAAGAACTGTACCGACCTTCAGTCGTGCATCAGAGACAAGCTTAACATTCCTCGCGGTGAGAGATACGAGATGTGCCGTTCTGTGCACGCAGAGGCAAACGCGATAATCGCGGCGGCAAGGGAGAGAATGCTTGGCTCTACTCTTTATATGGTTTGCGTAAATCCCGAGAGTGGCGAGCTCTATCCCGGCACGAGCAGCTGCATGATGTGTAAGCGTCAGATAATAAATGCGGGAATTGAAACGGTTATAGTTCGCGATACCAAGGATGAATACCGTATAATCAAGGTTTCGGATTGGATAGAGAATGACGATTCCTTGTCGGGAAAATTTGGATACTAAGGTACTTAAAATGAAAAAGGCAATACTCGCTGTTGTTTCCGCACTTCTTTTATTGACAATCTCGCTCTGCTCTTGCTCAAGTAAGCAGGATAGCTTTGTTGATAAAGGCGACGGAAGATACGTAGATAATAAGACGGCAATAACCTATCACGCGGCTATCGGCTGCTACGAGCCAATCGCTCCTACCGAGGAGGTTTACGGCACGATGGGCGACTCCGTTCTTTATAGGATGTCGGGAATAGATCCGCAGAGGTGGATATGTGATAATACGGGAAGCGTGCTTTACGCCGAGGGAGAGAGCTTGCCTGAGCTTGGAAAGATGAATATTGCTCGCGCGGAAATTACCGAGAGTGATACGGTTGTTTATTCGATTGAGGACAGCGCGGAGATAACCCGTATAATACAAGCTTATGAAAGTGGCGATAGTATCCGCAGACCAATGGTAACGGAGTCTGCGCTATCTATTAACTGGAGAATTAGATTTGCCGACGAAACGATAGGAGTTTATTACGTTCTTGCGTATATCGAGCTCAAGGAAGATCATATCGGAGTGCGCGATGACGGAACGGAGGTAAACTACGGAAAGAGCTTTATTTTCAACCGCTTTGACGGTACGTGCGTGCCCGTAGGAGACGCGCTTGACGGTTACGTATCGCGTTATTTAGGACAGGGCGGTGCGGCAGAGTGACGGTTGAAAGACTTCGAGAAGAGCACCTTGCCGGGGTTGCGGATATAGAGAAGGCGTGCTTTAGCGAGCCTTGGTCGGAGAGTGCGCTTCGCTTGCTTTTGACGGATACGGCGCTTGGCTTCGTTGCGCTGGCTGATGACGGAAGCGTTGCGTCTTACGTCGGAATGATGACGGTAGCGGACGAGGGACAGATAACCAACGTTGCAACCCACCCCGACTTCCAAAGACAAGGCTACGGCTCTGCGGCTCTTGATGGGCTTCTGGCGTTTGCCGCGCAGAACGGTATTGCCGAGATATTTCTTGAGGTAAGACGTTCAAACGAGGCAGCACGCGCATTGTACACGTCGCGCGGATTTGAGAGTGTTGGAGAGCGCAAGGCTTTCTACCGTTTTCCCACGGAGGACGCCGTGATTATGAAAAAATGCATCTAAAGGATATTAAAAATGTATATTCTCGGAATAGAAAGCTCGTGTGACGAAACCTCTGCGGCGGTAGTCAGCATGGAGCAGGGAGGGCGAAGGATCCTCTCTAATATAGTTGCCTCGCAGATTGAAACGCACCGACTTTACGGCGGTGTTGTTCCGGAAATTGCCAGTCGTGCGCACATTGAGGCGATAAGCTCAATTACTTACGAGGCACTTGCAACGGCAGGCGTTACGATAAAGGATATCGGCTGTATTGCCGTGACCTCGCACCCAGGGCTTATAGGAGCACTTCTTGTGGGTGTAAATTTTGCGAAATCCCTTGCGTTTGCGAATAAAATACCGCTTGTGCCCGTTAATCACGTTAAGGCACACGTTGCGGCGGCTTATCTTGAATATCCAACGCTTGAGCCACCCTTTACGGCACTTGTCGTATCGGGCGGTCATACGTCTGTTTACAGCGTTACGGACTACACCGATTTTCGTGAAATCGGAGGCACGCGTGACGACGCGGCAGGCGAGGCGTTTGATAAGATAGGCAGAGTTATCGGAATGCCGTATCCCGCGGGCGCGGCTATGGATAAGCTTGCATACGAGGGGAATAGTGACGCAATAAAGCTTCCTTCTCCCGCAATGCTCGGTGACAATCTCGATTTTTCCTTCAGTGGTCTAAAAACTGCCGCTCTGAACTATATAAATTCGGAAAGGCAGAAGGGAAGCGAGCCTAACGCTGCGGATATTACTGCGTCGTATACAAGGGTTATTGTTGACGCATTGGTAAAGAAGATGACGCTCGCTATTGAAAAAACTGATACGAAGCGACTCGTTCTTGCGGGCGGAGTTGCGGCAAACTCCCATATAAGGACCGCTCTTGATAAGCTTTGCAAGGAAAAAAATGTTGAATTTTGCAAGCCGAGTCTCGCGCTTTGCTCCGATAACGCCGCGATGGTCGCGGCAGCGGGATATTTCGAATATCTCAAGGGAAATTTTGCCGACACCTCGCTGAACGCATCAGCGCTTGATGAAGAATACTGATTAAAAGGATTTTTTATGAGTAAAAAACGTGAACAGGTATTGGTTGAGGATATTCTCAACGATCAGAACATCGAAAAAATAATAAGTAAAAATAGCTTTCGCCCCGAGGTATCTCCTGCGGTAATTAAGAGATTGCCGAGATACTTCAGATATTTGCGCGAAATTATACGCATGGGTAAAACTCGGGTAAGCTCAGCGGAGCTTTCGCGTATGATGAACGTAACTGCATCGCAGATAAGACAGGATCTCAACTGCTTCGGCGGCTTTGGTCAGCAGGGCTACGGCTATAACGTAAACTATCTGTATACGAAAATATGTGAGATACTCGGCGTGGGCTGCGGCTTCAGGGCGGCAGTTGTAGGCGCGGGAAATCTCGGTTCGGCGCTTGTTAAAAGCACGATGTTTGAAAAGAGAGGCGTTGACGTTGTGGCAATGTTTGACGTTGACTCGGATATAATCGGTAAGAAGATAGGCGACGTTAAGGTTTACAGCATGGATGCGCTTGAGGAAAAGCTTGCAAAGTACTCGGTCGATATGGTCATTCTGACTCTTCCTAAGGAGTATGCGTCCGAGGTTGCCGAGCGCCTTGAAAATACTGATATTTCGGGTATATGGAATTTTACGGGTAAGGAAATACAGATACAGTCAAAGGACGTCGTCGTTGAAAACGTACATATAGGCGACTCTCTTATGACTCTTTGCTACGAGGTAGCTCAAAAGATGTATCGAAATGACGGTAAGGCATAAATGTCAAGAAACGGAAAGATTTATATAAACTACGGCGGATACGACTCACGCTACGACGCGTCAATAAAGGGAGCGGATGAGAACGACCTTATGATTTTAGGCGGACTTTTTCTGCTTGCAAATTCCGACGGCGAGGTCGATATTACCCGCGCGGGAGAGCTTCTCTCAATCGACCGCGCGGAGATTGCGGCATCCGTCAAATATTGGAAGGGTGCCGGTGTGCTTGCAAGTGCTCGTACAGCCGCAGCTTCAAAAAACGATAAAGAAGAAAATACCGCGCACAAAGGCGGAGTTATAACCCACTCGGGTGTCGAGGAATATTCAAACGAAGAGCTTGCAGCTGTTATCGAGCACCGCGTAGGCACTGCCTTCATTGACGAGGCGCAGAAGGCTATGGGCAAGATGTTTAACAAAAACGAGGTCGGTAAGCTTATCGGCATCGTTGACCAGCTTGGCTTTGAGGAAGAGGCGGTTTTGGCGATTCTTTCTTATTGTGTTCGTATAGGTAAAAAGAGCATAAGCTATGCGGAAAAGATAGCCGTAAGCTTTCACGACGAGGATATATCGAGCGCCGCACAGGTTCATGCGCAGATCGATTTTCTCGAGCGCAGAAATACGAGCATTGAAAAGATAAGAGGTCTTTTCGGTTTTGGCGGCAGAGCGCTTTCTCCAACGGAGAAGAAGCTTTTTGCGGCATGGACAGAGGAATACGGCTTTGATTTCGACGTAGTGGAGAAGGCATATAACATAACCGTTGATGCAATTCACGATCCCGCGCCAAAATATACGGATAAGATACTTAAAAATTGGCATGAAAAGGGACTTCGCAACGTAGAAGAAATAGATACATACATTGCCGAAGAAAAGCAAAATGCCGAGCAGAAGGCGCGCTCGGGCGTTAAGGTCGGAGTAAAGAACAACTATGCAGAGGAGTGGCTTGAGCAGCTTCTCGATAAGAAATTTTAAGGAAGGGAAAAATTCATGGGATATAACAAGGCTGACTACATAAGGATCAGAAATGAATTTTCCGATAAATATCAGGTAGCGAGACAGCGCGCTGACGAGCGCCGTACCGCAATACACGCAGAAATCCCCGAAATATTCGCTATTGACCGCGAGCTTTCAAAAACGGGACTTAAAATAATGAGAATAGTTAAGGCGGGGGGAGACACCAACAAGGCTATCGCCGAGCTTGAGGCAAGCAACAACGCTCTTATAGCAGAACGCGAGGCGTTGCTCGTGGCGTACGGATATCCTTCGGATTATACCGACGTGCATTACGATTGTCCAATATGCGGAGATACGGGATTTGTTGACACAGTTATGTGTGAGTGTATGAAAAAAGCTCTCGTTCGCGCGGGCTTTGAGTCGTCGGGGCTCGGCGGACTTATCGGTAAGCAGAGATTTGATAACCTTGACCTTGAATATTATGACTCTGAGGACGGCTCAAGAGTACGTGCTGAGAGAAACGTGCGTTGCCTTAAGCAGTTTGCTGACGGATTTTCTTCGGATACGTATTCAAACTTTTTGCTTTTGGGTACAACAGGGCTTGGAAAGACGCATCTTTCAACTGCGGTTGCCGAAAGGGTAATAGAACGCGGCTTTGACGTGCTATACGTAAGCTCTATCTCAATGCTCGGAGATTTTGAGGAGAGGCGCTTTGGCAATAGCGGTATGTCGCCGTATTCAAACGATACACAAAGATACTACGACTGCGACTTGCTTATTGTTGACGACTTGGGCACAGAGGTTGTGAATAAATTTACGCAAGCGTATCTTTACGAGGTTATAAATACCAGAATAAATAACCGAAAGTGTACGATTATCAATACCAATCTTACTGCGAGTGATATTATAGCTACTTATAGCGAGCGTATACATAGCAGAGTGTTCGGTGAATATATGCCCCTACTGTTTACCGGGGTTGATATTCGCAGAAAAAAATCCCTTGGACAATAAAATACTAAAACCGCATTAGCCAGCCTTGACAGTAATGCGGTTTTTTATTGAAATTTTTAGGAAATCAGTTATAACGTTAAGGGCGGTGATATTATGTCGGAAAACGTTTGGGAATATATATGTGACGACGGCGTAAAAGAGGCAATGCGTCTGTGCGGCTGTGAAGAAAAATATATAAACGGTAACGCCTCGGATTTTGAAAAATTCAGAGAGTGGAAGGCAACGCTAACGCTTTTTGATAATAATGAATATATGCAACGCTGCTGCATGAAAATAGGTGTTGCTATCGGAGAAGTCTTGACACTTGAACGTATCAAGGAATACTCCGCAAGCTATATATGGCAAAAATATGCAAGCCGTAATTGCTTGCATATTGAAAATCAGCTTTTGGAATATAGTGCTGAAAAAGACAATTATTCTCCATCGTTTAATCGGAATAATATTACTGTTGATTTTTTTTATAATACCACAGATATTCTTTGGTATGAAACGCTGCTTTCGAAAGGACGCGAAAAGACTAAATGGCTTGAAAATCCAATATATGTAAAGTTTTCAGAAGGCGAATTCAAACGTCCGGACAGATATTCTGCTGAAATGATTTCAAAAAGAAATATATGCGGCGAAAAATGTAATAATACAGAAAATAATTTGCTTTTATGTCAGCTTGTGTGCGAAATTATATATGCTGAAAAAAACAATACTCCAATATTTATCTTTGACCTTGCCAATGGCTCGGAGTGCGCCTCGGGACTTTTAAAATATCTTGTCAAGCGCGAGCTTTCGGCGAGAATATATTTAATCGTAGAGCCTTATATATCTCCCAATAAAGTAAAGGAAATATGTGTTTTGGGAACACGGGAATGCTTTGTTACGCCACTTCTTCGGGATAGTGATTCGCCGTATATGCGTGAGTTTGAAAAAATATATCCGAGCGGTCTTATTGACATAATTTAGAATATTCCTGCATAAAGAAGTCATAAAAAATCGCCTGCCGAGAAAGCGAACTTTCTCGGCAGGTTTTTTGATACTTTAATCAGTCATAAAAATACCTGTTCAATATTTTTTCGGATATTGCGCTTATATTTTCACAGACCGAGGCTATCGTATCGCAATAGCGCTCGTAGAGCTTCTCGTGGAACTCCTGATTATCGTCGGCAATGAGCATTGCGGCGAGATAGATAGCAGCCGCGGGAGCAAATCTCGCGAGAAGTGGGAACTCCGATTCGAGTGGGATAAAGGCGGAATCAAGCTCCTCGCCTTGCGTTTCTCCGAGAAAGTGGCGCATAGCCGAATCTCTGTCAAAGAGCTCGGTGCAGAAGTTGGCTAAAAGGAAAGGGGCTCTTTCCTCAAAATCCTCGTTGTCACCCTGCACCATACTTTCGGCAAGGATAGCCAGAGCATTGCGGTAAATGTCCTTACAGGTCATGCTTTACCTCCGTCCGACGTACTTAAATGCTGACGTTGATAAGTACCATTTCCTCGGGATAAACGACCTCGGCACCGTAGATGTGCAGACCCTTAACGGCATCGGCAAATCTCTTTTCGGGGCGGTAGGCGTCAATCTCGGAGAGCTGCTCAGCAAAGGCGATAGCGCGTCCGGTACGCATGATGCACTTGTAAACGGGTACTATACCGTCCATCTCGGTAGCTATATTCGCGGAAACGAATACCTTACAGCCTGCGATGTTGCCTATGCAGCCGTGGTCGAGGGCAGCGGTGTTATCGGTAGAGAGAGACATCTTTGCCTTGAGAATGAGAGTGGCAACTGCGGGAGAAACCTCGAGAACGACTCCGTCGCTGTCGGAAACGTTATTCTCGTAAAGCTTCTGGCGTGCCTCGATTATCGCCTCGATTATAGTTTCGGGAGTAGCCTCCTCTGCAAATACGCTCGCGCCTGCCTTGCTTGCAAGACTGTAAACGTACTTGTCAGCGGCATCCGCAAGACCGTTTGCGGCAACTTTCATAGCTGCCTCCATGAGTCTGGGAGTGCACTGAGCGCGGTCAACGTCGTCGATCTGGAAGTTGAAGTACTTTGCCTGATCGACCTTCAGCTCTCTTACGGTGTCGGAAAGCGTCTGGGGATTAGCCATATCGTAGTCCTTGGTGTAGTCGCTGACGTCAACCTTGCCTACGCCGCAGATCTTTACGACTGCGCCCTTGTTTTTGATCTCGCCCTCGAATTCTCTTGAGCAGTTAGAAACTGCGATGTACTGCTTGTCGAGTGCGTTGTAGAGATTTTCGCTCCAGATAGTGGGTATAAAATTTGAAATTGCCATATTAAATAATTCCTTTCTTAATTAAATAAAATATTTTTTTGATTTTTAGTTCCATTTTTTCATGGATTCAATTATTTTAGAGTAGTTTGCCTTTACCTCTCCTCTTGACATGCTTCTGACCTCGTCCGGAGAGAAGTATTCCTTTTCTGCGCCCATTCCGACACGGCCGCTTGAATTTCCGACGTTGCGCTCATTAACCGCCTTTGCCGCTTCTGTGCGCTGATATACCCTTTGGCGGTAGAGCGCGTAAGAGGCGGCGAGAGAGTTACCTGCGCGAACGCTTTCCCAAACGCTTTCGGGAAGCGATCTCACATCTGCGTTCGGGAATACGTCGTAAAACTCACCAAGCTGCTCGGAAATTTTCTGTGATTCTGCGGCTTGCGCCTCAAGGCGCTCGTTAAGCTCGCGTATTTTTTCGCGGAGCGCGCTTATCTCAAGCGCCGTGCTCTCGTCTTCGTTTTTGGAATCGACTTCTTCTGAATCCCCGTCGGATATCTCGGAGATATCTTCATCTATGATAGCCTCTAAGGGCT
This sequence comes from Oscillospiraceae bacterium, assembly GCA_015065365.1. Taxonomy (GTDB): domain Bacteria; phylum Bacillota; class Clostridia; order Oscillospirales; family CAG-272; genus HGM12713. The sequence goes on from SVQL01000054.1 coordinate 8,348, forward strand.
CGTCAAGACAGGGCGAATCCGTCGGGTTAATCAATTCTTCCATAAGCCACGTCCTTTCCGTTTTCTATCTGCTCGATAAGCGATTGCTTATCCGAAATAAGTCCTGCGGGAAGTCTGCGTACGTATTCTGCGGGAGATACGTAGCCCTTTTCAAGCAGCTTGTCAAGGATATTCTGTGCTGCGGCCGCGCTGAATCTTGATATTTCTGTAACGTCGACGCGAGCGGAAACGGCGGCACGCCGCAAGAGAGAAACGTCAATCTGTCTTGCCGTTATATCTGCGCCATTGGAGCAGGGAAGCAGACGGTCGTCGGTGTAGTAGGCGCAGATCATATCTGCCCAGATGGCGGCGAGCTCTTCGATTGCCGCGTAGAACGAGTAGCGCACGTTGTCAAGCGCTATACGCGAGGTTTCCTGGAGCGCGAGTATTGCGCTGGTGTTTCTCGCCTCCATGTTACCAAGCGCAGATTCTGTTGCGCCCATCAGCTCCTTGGTCAGAGTTACGGCACTGTTTATGAGGTCCATAAATCCGTTTTGCATATCACCCGTTCCGACGACGGAAACCGCATCGGAAATGTTGCCGCCACCCATAGCCGCGATAGCCTCTCCAATCTCGTTAGACCATTCGGGAATTCGGGATTTGTCGTAAATGACTTTGGAAAAAGCAGTATCAGTCATGTGCTTCATAGCCATGGCGTAGGCTCTGTTTATGAACTTCTGATTGGGCACCATGGAGGTTACGGGAGACGTGCCGTGAAAGCTGTTTTGTGAACGAGTCCAGCTGAAGGTTACTATCGGATAGAGGCGGCAGGCGGTACGAGCGCGCTTTATAACGCATTCGCGGGTGGATTTTTCAAAGCAGACGTCTCCGTCCTCACGCCAGAATTTAATAATAAAGGTTGCCTTTTCCTCGTCCTCTCCCTCAAGCTCAAGCCCACCGTGAATGCCGGACCTTACTAAATCATCGTCTCTGACTATTTTTAAAACGTCATCCTCGTCGACTCCGTTTTGGCGCGCCTCGCGGCGAAGCGAGGAAACAGAGCTTCGTCCGGAGATTATAACGTATTCCTGCGACTGAATATCGCTTTTATTGACGTCAGAGGGGAAAATGCAGGTCGCGTCCGCAACGTCGGTAACGATATCTCCGCCATATTCTCCGGCGCCGTTGGCGTTGGGATCCCAATAGCAGTAGAGAGCGCCGTCACCGACTACGGCGGCGTTTGTCAGAAGTGCAAAGATCTTGGAGTCCATAGATGACTTTTCCCAACGGTACGCGGTATTTGCATTCAGCGTCTCGATAAGAGCGCGGGAGCGCTCCTGCGCGGCGGCATCGCAAAACGGCATGTTTTCATCTGTAAAGCTTATGGATAAGTCAGTGGACGCAACCGAGCAAACGAGATAATCCACAACGCGCCTAATTATGTTAAAGACGGGGTGTGGCAGCTCCCGACTGTCGCTTGAGCTCCATTGCTCGCCACAGTAAAAGGCTTGGTTTTTGCGCGTGGTTTCGTAGAGTCCGATACGGCGCTTGTACGCCTTACCCGCCTCGTACTGTCGCCACGCCTTGCTTTTGTGGTAATTCATTTTTGTTCCTTTCTGTTAATGATAGTTTTTGTCTTTAAAGGACTACTTCGTACCGAGACGCGCGGAAATTATCCTTTGCTGCGTTAAGCCGTCAGCCGAAATTTTTGCACTGACGCTGTTAAATCTTCTTGCGCTGATCCTTTTGCGCCTTACCAGGTCGATTTTTTCGTCACCGCGAAGCGAGAGAGACAGCGACGGGGCATCCTCACCGTCAAAGTAAAGCTCCTCGGAAATATCTCCGCCTGAAAACTCCGCTGCGGCGTAAGAGAGGCGCTTTTTTCTTGCGGTGGAAAAGGAGATTGGGTGCGTAAGCACATAAGCTTGTACGTTGCGCTCATTCTCGTCCGCACCAAGGCTCTCGTCGAAAACGAATATGCTTTCCTTGTCGGTGAACGCGGCTTCGCCCTCAAGGTCGAAAAAGCGATCGGCGTGCAGTCCCGTATAGCGTGTCCAGCGCGATGTGGGTACGGAGTATGCCCATACCGTCTCCGTTCCCGGGGAGTACAGAAGCAGCTCATCGGTTTTACCGTGGTGATACAGTCCTCCGTTCTTTAAAATATCCTCTGAAAGGAAAGAAAGCACGGAGTCTGAAATCGAATATGCGTTACACTCGTCAAGCTCGTCCGTGTTTGCGGTGTAAGCGTACACGCCGTTCTTACCTACGGCACACGGCGAGTTCCCCATCATCGCAATACTGCCGTGGGATACGATAGCCGTTGAGGTGTTAATGCTCATGACGGGGAAGTCCTCAATGCCGCACGAGGAGCTGTCTGCCATCCAAACGCCGCCCTCGGTGAAGATAAGCAGACGGTCAAAGTGGCGACCTACTGCACAGATGGGATACCTTCCGTCGCCTACGGTGAATTCGTAAGCGAGAGGGAAATATATGGCATCGCTGTCAGGATATACTTTTCTGCAATCGGCAAGAGAGCTTCCCGAAACGTGCGCGCCGCTGTACATTACTGCGCCGTCATCGCCGCCGAACAAAAATGGTCGGCTGTTGCTTATTCCGCCGAAAACGGCGGCTCGTGTGTTTGCTTTGAGATTTTCTGCGGATATCCCCGATGCATAGGTAAAGTAGAGCTCAACTCTGTCGTTTTGCTTGAGTCCGGATACGATTACTATTCCGGGTGTTGAGCTTATCATATACTTGTCGGAGTTCAGAAGAGTGCCGTTTACGTAAACTGCCTCTATGGAGCTTATCGCGCCATCGGTGTAAAGTGTAGAAGCTGTGCTTTTTTCGATGAGGTAGGTTATACGGGCGTGACGGGTTAGGACGTTTCTTGGCTCGTTGATCTTACCTATCTCGTCCTCTCGCCAATCCTTACCGATAAGCGGCGCGTAGCCGACGGTGGGGCGCAATTCGGTTTTGCTTACGGAATATATCTCGCTTCCGTCAATTAAAAACAGTGAGCATTGGTAGTAGAAAAACTCGGCACGCTTTCCCGAATTCGGTATATTGGAAATCAACGTGGAGGCACCGCTGTCGGGCTCTATGAAGTATACGTTGTTTCCGGCAAGGGCGAAAAACGCTGATTCTCCGTCAAGCTTACCCGCCCAAACGGCGCGTATCTCGGTAGGCAGTGAGGAAAGCTTGCGGTAGGCTGAACGCTTTTTTAACGTACCGTCGGGAAGAATTCTGAAATTGACTATATCGGCGTCTCCCTCGGTATAGTCCTTCGTTCCCACTGCGCGTATTCCGCCAAGAGGCAGGGAGAACTCTTTTTTGTTGTTTGAAATGATTTTTCACCTCGCTTTCATATGTTTTTCGTGTGTCACGGACGGGGGAATCAGTCGAAGAACGAAACCTTTTTTCGAGGTAGTATAAAGAAGGGAGGAGCTTCGCGTTCGACAGGCGGGGTGCAACGACTCATAACTGCGTAGCGGAGCGCCTCAGGCGAGTGGGTAACGGAGTGGGGCTCGCTTGAGGCGTCCTCACTTTTTGACGAATCAAAAAGTAGCGCGGGCAGGCAACGAATAAGCTCGGGGCAGTCGCGGCTTATGCGTATGTAGGGAGAGCCGTCCTTTGCCGATAGATACTGCTTAAGCATACGCCAGCCGGGAATGCGTCTGTTATCAGCAGGAAGCATGGGTGGCATTCCCGTTACGGCTTGCATTATCTCAAAACCGCTTCTTCCGCTGTCCTGTCGTCTGTTCCAAAGGTCTGGAGATGCGACCGCGAACTGTACCTGACGTCCTCGGCAAAGCGCGGCAACTGCCTCGCCTGCCTCCTTAAGGGTAAGCCCGGAAACGCATCTCTCTGCGACGGCGTATAAATTCCCCTCGGTGTCAAGAGCGATAAGATAAGCCGCTAGCATGTCAAAGCCGTAGTCAAACGAAAGAAAGTAGGTAACGTAGTCGGGAATGTCCGTGGGAGCACATACGTGCTTTCGCTCATCAAATTCGGGGAAGAACTGACCTTCGAAAACGTCCCATTTTCCGTAAAGCCACGCCTCGCGAAGGCGCTCGGGGAGAGTACGAAGCGAGGAAACGTATTCCGGATCCGTTTTGACAAGCGTTTCATTGTCGAAAACGAGCGCTTGTATAAACGCGTAATCCTCGGGACGCTCATCCTCGCGGAACTCTCTGTCTACGAACAGACGCTTTACCCATGCGTGCCCGATACCGCCGGGGTTGCAGGTAAGATACATTCGTCTGGGGCGGTTGGTCGTACCACGCAAGCAAGCCTTGAAGATAGAAAAGCGGAATTCGCTCATTTGCGTTGCTTCGTCGATGGCTATTACGTCGTATTCCTGTCCCTGGTAGCGAAGAACGTCGCGGTCACAGCTGCAATACCCGAGATAGATTTTGCTGCCGTTGGGGAAGGAAAGAGACTTTTCACTTTCCGAATACTTGACGAGCTCTCCATATTCGCGAAGAAATGGAATGACGTGATTGGAGCGAAGCTCGGGGAGCGTTCTCCTGACAAGCAGGCAACGGAGCTCCTCATAGCGCAGACACATGGCAACCAGTTTTCTTCTGAGCGCCCAGGATTTACCGCCACCTCTTGCACCGCCGTAAGCGGTAAAGCGAGCGCGGGAGTCGAAGAAAAGCTTTTGCTTAGGTGTGGGCTTGCCGCTTATCAGGACTTTTTCTCCGTTATTCTCCGTCAGCATAGATGTCGTGCTCAAAGCAATATTTAACCTCTCCGATTTGTTGAGTGCTTTCCTCGTCGCATACGTACAACAGACGTTTTTTCATGTAGGTCGAGAGCAGATTGGGGGAGATATCTGCGTTGAGTGCCTCGTCCTCAAAAACCGCAATGAGCCTGTCGTATTCGTCAGGATCGCTTGTCCGTAGCCCCATCAGGTCAGAGAGCCCGGATTTTGCGTATCTGCAAAAGCCCGCAAGATTTGGAAAACGGTATTGCCGTTTTGCCTTGGCGCCGTCCTCGCGGGGGGCTGCTCTGCAGGACTCAATGTACTTGTCTGCCATGCGAAAAAGTCTCCCACTGTCTAAAAGATTTTTCATTTTGCTTTTATCGCTTGTGCTTCTTTGTGGCATTGTTTTCTCCTTTCTTTACGTTTTCGTCCGATTCTCCGTCCGTGACACCTGTATTTTACTCCCGTTGACTCTGCCAAACCCTGACAGCGACTGCCACCGACTGCCAAAAAATAAAAAATATTTATCGCCAAACGGTAAAAACCGAACGGTTTTTTTGAAAACCCAATGGTTTTTTTGAAAACCCTAAATGATAATGATATTGATAATGATAATTACAATGGTAATTATAATGAGAATGGGAATGAGAATGGCATGCAACCCAATATACGGTTGAGTCAAACCTGTGTTTTGCTCCGCAAAATAAAACGGCGGCTGTCACATTTAGCGCAGAACAAAAACACACGAATATAAAAACAGTAAAAATCCGCTTTTGCTATCAAAAAAACGATAGTGAAAGCGGGTTTTATGTAGAAATTTTCGAGATAAATCTCTCAAAT
>SVQL01000055.1 GCA_015065365.1 Oscillospiraceae bacterium
CACTAAAATAAAGGAGCTGCTTCGCGAAATGGGCGTTGTCGGCGCGGGAGGCGCGGGCTTCCCAAGCTACGCAAAGCTCTCCCCCGATGCAAAAACCGTTATTCTTAACTGCGCCGAATGCGAGCCACTGCTTAAGGTTCACAGACAGGTGCTTGAAGAATACACCTATGAAATTCTCTCCGCACTCTCGACGATAGTTGAAATGATTGGTGCTGAAAGAGGAATAATCGCCGTAAAGACGCACTATAAATCGACCGTACGCGCGATAAATGCGGAAATATCTGAATTTCCTCTTTTGTCAGTTCACACGCTTGATTCGGTCTACCCTGCGGGTGACGAAATAATTCTTATAAAAGAAGTTACAGGCAAGGTGGTTGCCCCCGGCGCATTACCGATAACCGAGGGAGTCGTCGTTTGCAACGTCGAGTCGGTTTACAACATCTACCGCGCGATAAACGGCAAGCCCGTTACGCACAAGTTCGTCACCGTTGCAGGCGAGGTTAAAAGGCCCGTAACGCTCCGCGTTCCGATTGGAACGAGAGTGTCACAGCTCATAAGTGCGGCAGGAGGAGCGACTGTTGAAAACGCAGAAATTATTTCGGGCGGTCCTATGATGGGACGGATTATCAGCGACTCCGAGGTTGTCACAAAGACCACGAACGCTATAATCGTTCTGCCATCGGAGCACCCAGTAGTACTTAACAAAAGGCTTAACTACAAGATAAATCTTCGCCGCACGATGTCAGTATGCTGTCAGTGCAGAAGCTGCACAGAGCTTTGCTCAAGACACGTTATTGGCTACCCCGTAGAGCCGCACGCGGTTATGAGAATATTCTCAAACGGCGGAAAGGGTGACGTCAAGGTGCTTGAGGGAGCGATGTTCTGTTCGTCCTGCGGTCTTTGCGAAACCTACTCCTGCCCACAGGGACTCTCTCCCCGCGCTGTAATCGCACAGATGAAGGCAGACGCAAGAGCTGCGGGCAAAAAGCCGCCTGCTGGTATAAAGCCCTTTGGGGTTAAAGACGCAGACCTGAAAAAGGTATCGGTCGAACGTCTTTCGGCAAGACTCGGACTTACGAGATACGACGTTCCCGCGCCTATAAGTGACGCCTTCACTACCAAATCCGTAAAAATCCCCCTATGCCAGCATATCGGCGTCCCCGCAATTTTAGCGGTCAGCGAGGGAGACACGGTAAAGGCAGGAGACGTGATCGGAACTGCCAAGGACGGAGCATTGAGTGTAAATATACACGCCTCGATCGACGGCAGAGTCACAACGGCAAATGAAAAGTTCGTAAGAATAGCAAAACAATAATCGTATAAGGAAGCTACACAATGAAAACTGCTTTGGGAATGATAGAATTCAAGACGGTTGCATCAGGTATAACCGCAACCGATATAATGCTCAAAACCGCTGACGTTGAGGTAATTCAGGCAAACCCCGTCTGCCCAGGCAAATATCTTGCAACCATATCGGGCGAGATAAGCTCGGTAAAGGCGGCAATCGAGGCGGCTGAACGGTACAACTCCTCAATGCTTATAGATAAATTTATACTCGGCAATCCCCATGAGAGTGTTCGCCCCGCTATTTGCGGCGCGCTTGAAATACACGACAAGAATGCTATCGGAATTATTGAAACATTTACGGCTGCATCGGCTGTCGTTGCCGCTGATACGGCTGCAAAGACCGCGCTCGTTGAGCTTATAGAGGTAAGACTTGCCAAGGGTATGTGCGGAAAATCGTACGTAATACTTACGGGAAGCGTTTCCTCGGTAACTGCCGCAGTTGAGCGCGCAAAGGCAGGTATTGAGGACGGGCTGTTCCTTGACAGCTCCATTATCGCAGGTCCCGACGAAAGGCTTTGGGAAAGCATACTCTAAAAAAAGACACGGAGGTGAACGGCTTGCTCGCCATCGAAAGAAGAAGAGAAATAATTGCAAGGCTTACGTCAGACGGTAAGGTTATCGTTACGGAGCTTGCAAAGGACTTCGGCGTTACGGAGGAAACTATACGCCGCGACCTTGAAAAGCTTGATAAGGAAGGGCTTGCCTCAAAAACCTACGGAGGCGCTATTTCAAAAAATGCATCTGCCCTTGATTTGCCTTACAACGTACGCGAGAGCGTAAACGTAGATGAAAAGCAACGTATCGCAGATAAGATAGCTGCCCTGATCGAAGACGGAGAGCGCATTTCAGTTGACTCAAGTTCAACTGCGCTGTACGTTATCAAGCGTATAAAGAACAAGAAAAATCTTACTATTATAACCAACTCCGTCAAGATCCTTATCGAGCTTGCAGATAAGCAGGACTGGACGGTGCTCTCAACTGGCGGTGTTCTAAAGCGCGGCGCTATGTCGCTTACCGGCTCGTCAGCGGAGAAAATGATACACTCGTATCACGTCGATACCGCAATATGCTCCTGTAAGGGACTTGATATGACGCTCGGCATAACCGATTCGAACGAAAGCGATAGCCTTATAAAGCAGGCTATGATAGCTTCGGCAGAGCGGCGCATACTCGCCGTAGACGGAGAAAAATTTGACAAAAAATCATTCGTCAAGGTGTGTGACGCATCTGACGTTGACGTTATCGTAACGGATAGCGAGCCTTCTGAAAAGTGGATTGCATTTTGCCGCGAAAACGATATTGGTATTGTATATTAAAATTGAAAGGATAAATATTATGAAAATTCTCGTACTTAACGCAGGAAGCTCCTCCCTCAAATATCAGCTTTTCAATATGGAAAGCTCGTCAGTTCTCGCAAAGGGTACTTGCGAGAGAATAGGAGCAGGCGGAACTATAACCCACAAAAAGACGGGCGCTGAGCCCCTATTCGAGGAAATAGCGCTCAACGACCACGGCGTTGCACTTGCTCGCGTTCTCGAGCTTCTTATCTCAGCTGAATACGGCGTTATTTCAAGTATCGACGAAATTGATGCAGTCGGACACAGAGTAGCTCACGGCGGAGAGCAGCTCAAAAAGTCTACCGTCGTTACGGAAAGCGTTATAAAGTATCTTGAAACCATCGTTCCGATAAATCCTCTGCACGGTCCCCCTGCTATCGCGGGAATCAAGGCTTGCATGAAGCTTATGCCTACCGTTACGCAGGTTACCGTGTTTGATACCTCCTTCTACTCGAACATCGAGGACTTCAGATACGTTTACCCCATTCCCTACGAGTTCTACGAAAAGGACAGAATCAGACGCTACGGCTTCCACGGCACGTCGCACAGATACGTAAGCGCAGAGCTTGCAAAGTGCCTCGGCAAGCCCATTGAGGAGCTTAAAATAATCACCTGCCATCTCGGCAACGGCTCGTCCATTACCGCAGTTGACGGCGGAGTTGCAATAGACACGTCCATGGGCTTTACGCCCCAGGAAGGTATCGCAATGGGTACTCGCTCGGGTAGCATTGATCCCACAGTCGTTACCTATCTTATGAAAACTAAGGGATATACCGCCGAGGAGGTTGAGGATATTCTCAACAAGAAAAGCGGACTGTTGGGCATTTCAGGACTTTCCAACGACTGCCGCAACGTATCCGAGGCAGCTGCAAACGGCGACGAGCGCGCAACTCTCGCTATAAAGATTCTTACCAACGGTATAAAGAAGCATATCGGTGCCTATGCAGCAGAAATGAACGGACTTGACGCAGTCGTATTTACCGCCGGCATCGGTGAAAATCAGTGGAACATCCGTGAAAAGGTATGCCGCGATATGGAATACCTCGGAATTGAGATCGACGAGGATAAGAACAGAAACTTTACTCGCGGTATTCCCTTCGATATATCCAAGGAAGGCGCGCGCGTTGCAACCTGGATAATCCCCACCGACGAGGAATATATGATAGCGCTTGACACCCAAGTGCTTGCAAGCAAGTAAAAAGCAAAAGAGGAAACAGATATGGCAAACATCAGTGAAGCTGAAATAAGAAAAATAGTTGAGAGCATTCTCAAGGCAAGCTCGGCAACGTCGAGTGAAAGCTATACGTCTACGGAGTACGCCGGCAGAAAGCTTGTCGGTATATATTCCGATATGAACGAGGCTATTGACGCTGCTGAAAAAGGATACTTCGCAGTTCGCGCGATGACGGTCGAGCAGAGAGAAAAGATAATTGCCGAGATTCGCCGTCTGACGGTTGCGGAAGCCCCAATCATGGCAGAAATGGGCGTGCGCGAGACGGGAATGGGAAAGGTCGAGCACAAGCGCCTTAAGCACTTTCTTGTCGCAGAAAAAACCCCCGGAACCGAGGACATCGTTTCCGAGGCTAAAACGGGAGACAGCGGTCTTACTCTTACGGAAATGGCTCCTTTCGGTGTCGTTGGCGCAATTACACCCAGCACCAATCCCTCGGAGACCGTCATTTGTAACTCCATCGGCATGATCGCAGCAGGCAACGGAGTAGTATTCAATCCCCATCCGGGCGCTATCTGCGTTTCCAACTACGCAGTTGACCTCGTAAACAGAGCCTCTGCCGCAGCAGGTGGTCCCGAAGTGCTCGTTTGCTCAATGGATAAGCCTACTATGGATTCCGCATCAATAATGCAAAGCCACCCCAAGATAAAGCTTCTCGTTTGTACGGGCGGTCCCGGAGTTGTAAGGGCAGTTCTCTCCTCGGGCAAAAAGGCAATCGGAGCGGGCGCGGGAAATCCCCCTGTTATCGTTGACGATACCGCAGACATAAGAAAAGCAGGCAAGGACATTATCGACGGCTGTACCTTTGACAACAACCTTCCCTGCATAGCAGAAAAAGAGGTATTCGCGTTTTCTAACATTGCCGATCGCCTTATAGACGAGATGCAGAAGAACGGCGCTTATCTTATTAATCGCGAGCAGGCTGACAAACTCGCAAAGATAGTACTCGTTGAAAAAACCACGAAATCCGGTAAGACTGTCAAGACCGTCAGCCGTGAGTGTGTAGGTCGTGACGCGCACGTGCTTCTTGCCAAGATCGGTATTGAAGTCAGCGACAGCGTCCGCTGCATTATATGCGAAACCGACTTTATGCACGATTTCGTTCAGCATGAGCTTATGATGCCTATTCTTCCTATCGTAAGAGTTGAAAACATCGCTGAGGCTATTGATCTTGCGGTAAAGGCAGAGCACGGCAACAGGCACACTGCGCACATGCACTCCAAAAACATCGACAACCTCTCTGCATTCGCAAAGGCAGTTGAAACCACTATATTCGTAAAGAACGCTCCCTCTTACGCAGGTATAGGCTTTGGCGGAGAAGGACACACTACCTTTACTATTGCAGGTCCTACGGGCGAAGGAATAACGTCCGCGCGCTCCTTTACAAGAAAGCGCAGATGCGTTCTCGCCGATAACTTCAGAATAATATAAGGGGTAATACAATGAGTTATACCGAACAAGAGCTCAAGGCACTCGTCAACAAGGTGATAAGCTCCATAAACGACGGCACTGCCTCGGCAAAAAACGGAGATATACCCGTCGGTATATCCAATCGTCACATACATCTCTCGAGTGAGCACGTCGACGTGCTTTTCGGCAAGGGATATCAGCTTACAAAGCTTAAGGATCTATCTCAGCCCGGGCAGTACGCCTGCAAGGAGCAGCTCACCGTTATAGGTCCTTCCATGAGAGCTATTGAGGGCGTGCGCGTGCTCGGTCCCGAAAGAAAAAAATCTCAGGTTGAAATTTCCCGTACCGACAGCTTCGTGCTCAAGTTAAAGCCCCCCGTACGCGAATCGGGTGATATTTCGGGCTCGGCACCCATAACGATCATCGGGCCTAAAGGCATCGTTACACTTGACGAGGGCTGTATAATCGCTAACAGACACATTCATATGAGCGAAGACGAGGGACGCGCTTTTGGCGTTAAGGATGGAGAGTACGTCGACGTAGAGCTTGACGGCGAGAGAAGAAGCCTTTTCTATGACGTTCAGATACGCGTTCACAAGGACTTCCGCCTTGAGATGCACATTGATACGGACGATGCAAACGCCGCAGGCGTTGGTAACGGCTTCAAGGCAAAACTTATCAAACGAGCATAATATGCGAAAGCGGAAGCGTCATATTCTAACTTGGCGCTTCCGTTCTTTTAAAATATTTTAGGGAGATTTATTATGGTATTTAAGGACAGCAACAAAAATAAAGCCGTCACCTTCAGCTACGACGACGGCGTAACTCAGGATATACGGCTCATTGAATTACTTAACAAATACGGTCTTAAGAGCACCTTTAATCTTAACTCAGAGCTTCTTGGAAAGAGCGGAATGCTTAAACGCGAAGGACAGCGTATAGCGCACTATAAGGTTTCTCCAAATGACGTAAAAAAGGTTTATGACGGGCACGAGGTTGCAGTTCATACCTTAACTCACCCCAATCTTACCCAGTGCGACGAGGTAGAAATAATACGTCAGGTTGAAGAAGATCGCCTTACCCTCTCGGAGCTTGCGGGCTATGAGGTTATCGGTATGGCGTACCCCTGCGGCGGTGTCAACAATGACGACCGAGTTGCCAAAATTATCAAGGAAAACACGGGAGTTTTGTACTCACGTACGATAACGTGTAATAACAGCTTTGATATTCAAGATAACCTCTATCGCTTCAATCCCACGGCATTTCATATAAATTTTGAAAACGTTATGAAGCTCGCTCAAGAGTTTGTTGATATGAACGCCGACACCAAAAAGGTCTTTTACGTATGGGGACACTCCTACGAAATGGATTACAACTCCGACTATTGGGTAAGGCTTGAAGAATTTTTCAAGCTTATAAGCGGACGAGACGATATTTATTACGGCACTAATAAGGAAGTTTTGCTTTAAATATATAATATTTTATTGTAAAATAATTTAGGGGCTGTCACATTTGGCAAGACCGAAAAAGTCCGATAATAAATAAAAAAATACCCATTTACATTGAAATTGTTGTAAATGAGACAGTAATATGTGGAAATTCTACGAATTTCTTCAATTTTAATGGACTTTTTCTACCGCCGTTTTCGAGGCTCGACATATAATATTTTATTGTAAAATAATTTAGCTCCGCCTTAAAAGGGCGGAGCTTTCGTATTTTATTCAAGTATTGCTTTTATAACCGTAAAGAAACGCTCAAAGGAAGCCTTGTTAAGGCGTTCGTCGGGCGAATGGAGATCAAGTGTAAGAGGACCACTGCATATTATATCCATATCCGGCACTGCCTCGCTGATAAAGCCGCACTCAAGACCTGCATGGATAGTGGTAATTGCGGGCTTATATCCGAAAAGCGTCTCAAACGCGCGGACGTAATCCTCGCGAATCTTGGAGACGGGAGCATAGCTCCAGCCTGGATATCTGTTATAGTGTCTGGTAGTCGCGCCGAACGCGTGCGCGAGATCGTCAAGCTCCTCAGCGGATGCGTCTATTCTCGACTCAAACGACGAGCGCGAGGAGAACACAAGCTCCGCGCCGTCCTTGTCGCACTTCACGATACCGAGGTTTCTCGACCACTCAACGAGCCCCCGAACGTCATGATTCATCTCAAAGATACCGTTCTTAACGGTATGCATAATCATCACTATCCGTGTAGCAAGCTCTTTATCAAGCGCAATGGCAGACACATTCTCTGCTACGCACTCAGTACAAAGCTCAAAGCCCGCATCGTCAGCGCAAAGTCCGTCGCGCATACTTACGGAAAGCTCATCGGTAAGAGCTTTAAGGGCGTTAAAATCCTCAACGGCAACAACTGCCACGCACTCTCTCGGAATAGCGTTGTCCTTCGTACCGCCGTGAATTTCGATCAGACCAAGCTCCAAGGATTTAGAGAGAGAATAAAGCACTCTACCCATAAGAATATTGGCGTTTGCCCTGCCCTTGTCTATATCCTCGCCCGAATGTCCGCCGTAAAGACCGCGAACGGTAATACGTGCAACGTATTTTGCGCTCATTTCTTCTGACTTTACGTCAAAGCTCACCTCCGAGCGCATTCCGCCCGCACAGCCTGCAAGTATAAGAGTTTCGTCCGCTCCGTCCATGTTTATCATGCGGCGAGCAAATATTTTGCTGTAATCAAACGACTTTGCGCCGTCAAGACCGACCTCCTCCGAGGCGGTAAACAAGCACTGTATAGCGGCATGAGAGCTAACGCCTCCGTCAAGGACGTAAAGCATTACGGCAACGGCAACACCGTCGTCAGCGCCAAGCGTGGTTCCCCTCGCGCGTATCCAGCCGTCCTCCTCGTAAAGCTTGAGCCCGTCGTTGTCAAAGTCGTGCACGACGCCCTCGTTCTTCTCGCACACCATATCGGTATGCCCCTGCAAAAGAAGCGCAGGCTCGTTTTCCCGTCCTGCCGTGGCAGGTGAATTGATGAGAACGTTGTTTGCGGCATCGCGGTAGCATTCAAGACCGCGAGCACGCGCAAATTCGCAAAGATAATCAGCTATTTTTTCTTCGTGATACGAAGCTCTCGGAATACCCGAGATCTCCTCAAAATATTTCATTAGTCCGCTATACGCGAAATTATTTTCTAACATATCTCCTCCATCAGGTGCGTTTTCTGCGCGAGAGATCGATTCTGTCTCCGACGGTAATTTTGTCAAGGTCCTTAAGAAGCTTGCCCGTACCGTTAGCAACGCACATCGTCGGATTTTTCGCGACTCTGGTCTTGATGCCCGTAGCATCCTCAATAAGGCGATCAAGTCCGACAAGCTGGCTACCGCCACCCGTCATAACGATACCGCGCTTAAGTATATCACCAACAAGCTCGGGAGGCGTACGCTCGATGACCGAGCAGATGCTATCGATAACTGAGCAAATAGGCTCCATCATCGCCTCAAGCATTTCATTTGAGGACAACGTTATCTCCTTCGGAAGCTGTTGAACAAGGCAGTTTCCCTTCACCTTCATTGTTTTTCTTCCGTCAGGCTCGTAAACCGTACCTATTTTTATCTTTATCTGCTCCGCAGTACGCGTTCCGATATTCATGTTGTACTTACGCCTTACGTACATTACGATAGCCTCATCGAATTTATCTCCCGCAACCTTGTTGGATTCGGAAACTACTACTCCTCCCAATGAAACGACCGCAACGTCGGTAGTTCCACCGCCGATATCCACTATCATGCTTCCCGTAGGGCTGCTTATATCCACGTCCGCACCTATCGCGGCAGCAATCGGCTCCTCAATTATATACGTCTTTCTCGCCCCCGCCTGCGTACTCGCGTCTATCACGGCGCGCATCTGAACCTCACTGACGTTTGAAGGAATACAAATAACCACCTTAGGCGGCAACAGAGCGTTTCCACAAGCCTTACGTATGTAATGCTGGATCATCTTCTGCGTAATATCGTAGTTGCTGATAACTCCCTCCTTAAGAGGTCTGATTACCTTTATATGCTCGGGGTTTCGCCCCAACATAGCCTGCGCTTCCTTACCTATCTTAACGATATGGTCTGTGTTGGTATCAACAGCAACAACGGACGGTTCCTCAAGAACGATACCCGTTCCCTCAACGTAAACGATAACCGAGGACGTACCTAAATCTATTCCTATGTTTTTGGCAAATAGCTGTCTGGCACTAAGGCCCTTTAAATTAAACATTCGTCCCCCCCTTTTCAGGGATTTTATATCTTCTCACATTATATTATACACTCATACCTTCTAAATTGCAAGAAGAATTTTGTCGTATATAAAAATTTTATCCATTTTTTACTTATTATTTTTGCTTGTGAGCGCAAAGCACAATATCCCACGCGCCCCCTGCTTTCGAAGAAGGCTTACACAGCTCGCCATACTGGCTCCGGTTGTAACGACGTCATCTATTAGAACGACGTATTTGCCTCTTACGTCAACCTTTTCTCGTACGGCAATGCTCTTCTTAGCGTTAGCCATTCGAGCCTTCGTAGATAAGCTTTTCTGTTGTTTTTTTGAAGCCGAACCAAACACCGACAGACATTTCACTCCAATCCGTTTTGCTACGTTACGTGCGAGCATTTTTGATTGATCAAATCCGTACAGCGCTTTGGCGCGGCGACTTCTGGGCACGTGCGTTACAATAAAGCTATCAAGATTCTCAGGATAACCAAAGCTTTTAAGTTCGTCTGATACGCTTTGAGCAACATATTCTCCAATAAAGCTCACCATTCGCTTGCTCTTTTTATATTTTAGCCAGAAGATAGTGCTCATGGGTGCCGAATAGCTTTTGTCCTTATCGTAAAAGAACACACGGCGCAGGCATAGCGCACCTGCACTTGAGAGTGCCTTAGGCATACAGTCACACTCAATAGCACTCTTAAGACAAACGTTGCAGCTATAAGTCAATGCTGCATTCCACTCAATTCGGCAGGAATCGCAAAATGCCGTTCCCGCAAGCTGGGGCAAAAGTATTTCTCCGCACTTTGCGCACTTGCGTACGATTATAAACTGCCTCAAAAACTCTTGTCTTGTCATGTCTTACCCTCTTTGAGAAGCTCTGACAGTCCCGTATATCTCATAGACTGTCTGTTGTTTGACACCATTTCATGCACGATATCCTCACGGCCTACGATTATAACCATAGTCTGCGCTCGTGTAACGGCAGTATAAAGCAAATTTCTTGACAAAAGCATCTGAGAGGCGGTACACGCAGGAATTATAACTATCGGATATTCGCTTCCCTGACTCTTGTGCACGGTTATGGCGTAAGCATGCTCAAGATCCTCAAGCAAGGTAAACTCGTACTGTACCCGCTTATCATCGAAAAGCACCCACATAGCACCATCAGCCGTCTCGATCTCCTCAATAACGCCAATGTCTCCGTTGAATATACCGTTCCCCGTTTTGTCATCGGAAATACGACTCCAAAGCATATCGTAATTGTTTCTTATTTGCATGACCTTATCGCCCTCGCGGAAAATCTTATCGCGGAAGCGATATTCTTTTTTGCTTTTATCAGCGGGATTAAGGCGCGCCTGCAAAATTGTGTTTAGGTTTTCAGTTCCCGCCTCTCCTCGGCGCGACGGGGCAATTACCTGCGTACCGCTCCTTCCTACCTCTCCGTAGCTTCGCGGCAATCTTGTCTGGCAAAGCTCGCAGATGGTCGCGGCAATCTCGCGATCACTCTGTCTCGGCAGGAAAAAGAAGTCGTTATCCTTTACCTTAAGCTCGGGAAGCGTTCCCGAATTTATCTTGTGCGCGTTAGTAACTATAAGGCTCTTTTGCGCCTGACGGAAAATCTCCGTAAGTCTGACTGTCGCAAAATTTCCGCTGTCTATAATATCACGAAGAACGTTGCCCGCACCCACAGACGGAAGCTGATCGGAGTCACCGATTATAATGAGCCGCGCTCCGGGCTTTATAGCGCGCAACAGAGCCGCCATAAGCGCGGTATCTATCATTGAAGCCTCGTCAACTATAATTATCTGCTCGTCAAGATAACAGCTCTCGTTACGGCAGAATACGAAGCTCTCTGAGGTATCGTAGGTCATCTCAAGAAGTCTGTGTACAGTCTTTGCTTCCATGCTCGTCGCTTCCGACAGTCTCTTTGCCGCTCTTCCCGTAGGCGCGGCAAGAGCAATGTCAAAGCCCATGGTATCAAAAATACGAATAAGCGCACGCACAACGGTGGTTTTTCCCGTACCCGGGCCACCCGTGAGTATCATTACTCCGTAACGCAAGGCATCAGCAATCGCCTGCTTTTGAAGGCTCGCGTAGGAAATCCCGCTGCGTATCTCCTCATTTGATATAAAGCTCTCGATATCAGTAACGTCAACAGAAGCCGAAAGCCTATCTATTTTCACAAGCTTCTCTGCTATATATTTTTCATTTTCGTAGGTCTCGCGGCGGTATACGAAGGTCTCTCCGTCCATTTTCATACTGACGAGCCGTCCCTCGCGCAAAAGCTCACGCACAGCGTCTGCCGTCAGCTCCGCATCTACCTCAAGAAGCTCTGCCGAGCTCTCACACAGCTTGCCAATGGGCAAGCACACGTGCCCGTTTACCATCTCGTTTTTTGTAAGCACGTAGTTTATACCGCTCATCACTCTGTCGAAGTTATCGTTTAAAAATCCAAGGCTCGATGCCATTCCGTCGGCCCTTTCAAATCCGATACCCTCAACCTCGTTGCAGAGTCTGTATGGATTCTGCTTCGCCACGTCTACGGCGCGAGTTCCGAAGCGCTTATAAATTTTGAGTATAGTCGCAACACCGAAATAATCTCTGAAGAACATCATGGCGCTCCGCACACCTGCCTGCTCCTTAAAGCTCTCGGATATGGACAATGCGAGCTTCATAGAAATTCCCTTTACGTTTGCAAGCCACTCGGGGTGGTTTTCTATTACGTCAAACGTGTCCTCGCCAAACTCGTCAACTATTCGCTGAGCCGTCTTTGGTCCAACGCCTTTTATTGCTCTTGATGAAAGATACTTTAAAATCGAGCTTACGTCCGCGGGCATTACCCTCTCGTACTGCGTTACGCTGAACTGTCTGCCGTACTTTGGATTAGTCACCCATTTGCCGAAAACCGTCAGTCTGTCACCTTCTCCAAGCATTGGCATAAGTCCAACAGCCGTTATTATCTCGTCGTCGGCAAGAGCCATGTCGCAGATAGTATATCCGTTTTCCTCGTTGTAGTAAATTATGTGCTCTACCGTACCGTCAAGCTTTTCAAGCTCATTGCTTCCCTGCAACACGTCTCTCCCTCCAATCGTTTTAATAAATTGGGCTGCTTCATTTAAATTTCATATCTAAATGAAGCAGCCCCTCACTTTTGATTTTATTTTGCAAGCTCTGCCTTAAGGGCATCTACAAGATCGGTCTGCTCCCAAGGAAGACCGGCGTCCTCTCTACCCATGTGTCCGTACGCCGCCGTAGCATAGTAAATAGGGCGTCGAAGGTCAAACTTCTTGATTATCGCCGCAGGACGAAGGTCAAAGAGCTTGTCTACCGCGCGGCTGATCGTCTCCTCGTCTGCCTTCCCCGTTCCAAACGTATCTATCATTACGGATACGGGCTTAGCAACGCCAATTGCGTATGCTACCTGAACCTCACATTTTTCTGCAAGACCTGCCGCTACGATATTCTTTGCAAGGTATCTTGCCGCGTAAGATGCCGAACGGTCAACCTTAGTCGGGTCCTTTCCCGAAAAAGCTCCTCCGCCATGACGGGAATATCCGCCGTATGTATCAACTATGATCTTTCTTCCCGTAAGTCCCGTATCGCCCGCAGGTCCGCCTACCACGAATCTTCCCGTGGGATTTACGTAGATCTTGGTATCAGTGTCCATAAGCTCCGATGGAACGGTAGGAAGAATAACCTTGTCTATAATATCGCGGCGTATCTCTTTAAGCCCTACGTCCGCGCTGTGTTGCGACGAAATAACGATAGTATCTATTCTTACGGGCTTTCCATCGTGATATTCAACAGTAACCTGCGTCTTTCCGTCAGGACGGAGATAGTCAAGTGTGCCGTTCTTTCTTACGTCAGTAAGTCTCTTTGCAAGCTTATGCGACATGGAAATAGGCAGGGGCATAAGCTCCTCGGTCTCGTTGCAGGCGTATCCGAACATAAGTCCTTGGTCGCCCGCGCCCGTATCAAGTCCGTCACCCTTTCCTTCTTTTGCCTCAAGAGATTTGTCAACACCAAGAGCTATGTCAGGCGACTGCTCGTGAATTGCAACAGTTACAGAGCAGTTGTCAGCATCAAAGCCGATACCGCTGTGCGTATATCCTATATCCTTGATAGTATTGCGGATAATAGCCTCGAAATCGACCTTAGCGTTGGTCGTTATCTCCCCCATAACAGTAACTCTGTCAGTCGTGCAGAAGGTTTCGCAGGCAACGCGGGAAGCCGCGTCCTCAGCGAGGATTGCGTCAAGAATGGCGTCAGATATTTTATCACACACCTTGTCGGGGTGTCCCTCGGTTACAGATTCAGAGGTAAAAA
>SVQL01000129.1 GCA_015065365.1 Oscillospiraceae bacterium
GGAGCTTACTCTTGCGCACGAGCTTGAAGCTGCAATCCTTTTCCATGCTTTCGGCAAGCACGGTTTTGAAGGTCTGTGACTGTATCTTTGCGGGCATTTTTATTTGGTTCTTGAAAAGCGCAAGAGTAAGCTCCTCATACGTCTCTTCGTCGCTTCTTGTATAAAACAGAGTGTCATAAATATTAGTCTCTCTGTCGTCAAATGACGGGAACAAAAATCCAAGCTCGGGTGCGCTTATGGCGTTACTGCCGCCGAAGTTCACGAATTTCTTACCGTCCGAGTCGTATGTAAGAGCCGCCTTCGTCGATTTGACCGGGCAGACGGCGCAGGAAATAAAGGTATATACCCCCGCGGAATCCTCGTCGGCATCGTCATTCTTGTTCTTCTTCGGAATGTCATAGGCGTTTCTTATGAGCAGAATAACGTAATTGTCTTCCGACTTATAAGTTGCGCTTATCTTGGAGTAAAGACTGTCAAGCAGGCTCTCGTCATCCGGATCTTCTCTCAGAGACATAAGCAGCTTATGCTCCTCGCCGTTTAATACCACCTCGGACGAGAAAGGAATATTTATCAGGTTTTTTCCTATTCCGCCCGAAAGCGTGCGCTTGAATATGCCGAGATACTTTTCAAGCTCGCTTTCCTCCATAAGAGCGACGCTTTGATTGAATTTAGCTATTATAGCCCCCTCCGCGTTTACGTAACAGCCGTGTACCGAATGTATTGCATTACGGGTAGGGGATAAGATTCTTTTTATTTCGGATATTTCTCTTTCGTTCATATTGCACCTTTTAATTTGTTTATTCTTTTATATTATAAATGAAAATTCGAAAAAATGCAATAAGAAATGTGCGTACTCTTAAGGAAATTTTTATAAATTAAATAGAACACGTTACCTACCACCAAGAGTACAGAGGATGTTTTACTTTCTCTGTACTCTTGTGCTTACCTCTCAGGTGATAAATAAAAGGTTCCCTTATGTAAAAGGAAACCTTTTTTGTTCGTCCATGACTTGTCGATTTTCCTGACAAGCACTGTATTTGTGGACACAAAAGATATTGCTAATCGGTATTGTATACCAGCCTATGCTGTATTTCGGTGACAAAAAGTCTTCCCAAAATGTAATTGATGCATTCTGTCGCAATTCTATCGGTGGAATAATCAACTGTCAAAATCGGTACATCAACATTGCTTAAAAATGAAATGTTATCAAATCCTGAAATAATAATATTTTCGATATATCTGAAGTGCTTTAACACTTTAAGAGCATAGTAATCCGTAGAACAAACGATTCCGCCAAAATTCGAAACCTCGTCTATGCTTGTGACAACGCGATAAGTTTTTTTGAGAGATGTTACCGCTTCAATAAATCCATTCAGTCTTAGCCGTTGCGCATTAAGTGAATGTAGATTTTTCTTTAAAATTGGAGCAAAATAAAGAATATCACCGGAAGGAATTTTTTTCGCAATCCGCTGCGTTACTTCGCGCATTGCAACGGCATCGTCTATACCGATATAGGGGAAATCAAACATTTTATTACCGATTAGAACGATTGGCTTTTTTAACAATTGCAGATAATTTTTATACTCTTCACTATCACTGCCTACCGAAAACAAAACAATACCGTCAACGCCGATATAATTAAAATACTCCAAAGCGGCTCTTTCGCTTTTTTCATTTTTGTTAGAAAACTGAAAAATGACGGAATATCCTGCTTTATTTGCGGCATTTACAAGGCTCATAGCAAGTTTCGAAAAAAATTCATTGTAAAGATCAAAAAGAATGACGCCTATAAGCATTGAGTTTGCTTGATCTTTGTTTTGAACGCTTGGAATATAATCGTATTCTCTTGCAACTTCAAGAATGCGTTCGCAAGTTTTGGGATTGATATCACCTCTATTGTGAAGCGCTCGATCCACCGTACCTTGCGAAACTCCGCATATCCTGGCAAGCTGTGTTGTAGTAATTTTTGAAAAACGTCTCATTTTAGGTAAAGTACCTCTTCAATCTCAATATTGCCCAATAGTATTTTTCCGTTTGCTATTTCAAAATCACGATTGCTTCCGTCAACTGTTACAGCGGTAATATTTTCGATATATGGAACAGAGATCGAATTAAGCGAAAGCGCATTGCCCAGCACCGTCAGGCGGCAGCCCTTGTCATCCAATTCCACCGTACCCCAGCTTTCACCGATACTAAACAGATATTTTCCAACGCCGGAAATCGGTGCAAAGCCGATGTGCTTCTGTGTCATGTCGAAAGTAAATCCGCTATATATCGGCATAAGTGCATATGATGCCATGGAACGCGCATAATTGCTTCCGCATTCTATTTCATTCCAAGGATTGCGCTTTTCGCCGTCGTACCTGTCGCGAACCGCTTTTACTATATTTTCGCCCTCGGCTACATAACCCTCTGATATCATAAGTCCTGCAAGAGCATATTCAAAGCCTGTCATAGTTTCCTCGCAGTAAGGAATCGGTATTGATGGTAGCTTTGCACCTTCGGGATAAGAGCATA